>JABWAN010000298.1 GCA_013361015.1 Candidatus Zhuqueibacterota bacterium
GTCCTTGCGCCGCGCCGGTCGCGTTCTGACCGTCTGCCTGATTTTCCTAGGCTTCGCGAAGGCCGCGCTTGCGGACGATATTGCGGCCGCCGATGCGGGTTTTGATTGGGCCACGGAGGAACACGCGAGTCCGCAGCAGCAACAGCAGCAGCGACGCGGGCGGAGCGGATTCGGCGGGCGGATGGAGGGGATGTGCAAGTCCCAAATCAGCCCCAACTGGTTCGCGAACAATACCAAGTTCTGGTATCGCAACGATCTGAGCGGCGGGGCGAAGGAATTCATTCTCGTGGACGCGGAACGCGGCACGCGCGAACGCGCTTTCGATCACGAGGCCGTGGCGAAACAAATCGGCGACGGCGCGGACGCTGCCAAGTTGCCGGTGGATGAATTGAAGTTCAGCGACGACGGCGAGAGCGTGACACTGTTGGGCCGGGCCAAGAGCTGGCAGTTGAATCTCAAGACCGGGAAGCTTCAGGAGTCGGGTGAGAAAGTGGAGGCAAGCAGCGAAGGTTTGCCGGCGGGCACGCGTCCGCGTCCTTCGACTCGCACCGGGCCGGAAACGGAAATCACTTTCGAGTCGAGCGAATGTGTTTTGATCCAATCGCCGAGCGCCGTGACCGTGAGATTACTGGGAGAAAAATTTCCGCCTTCGCCTTCCACGGCCGCGGCGGTGGAATCGCCGACGCAATAAACTCTCTTGCGCGTCTTGGGATCGATCCACTCATTTGCAAGAATGCCGTTCACATTGGGATAAGAGCCGGTAGCAAGTGTTGCATGGCCGGGGCCGGTTTCGCTCGAAGCATAATTGAGATCGGCGTTGGTATAAACGAGGCCTTCGCGATAGAGCCGCCCGAGGCCGCCCGTAAACTCAGCCGCATGACGTTCGAGATAATCCGCGCGCATTTGGTCGATGGAAACGAGCACGACGAGTTTGGGTAAGGGGGAATTGGAACAAGCAGGCAGGATGAGCATAGCACACAAGAACAACGCAACGCCAAGCTTTCGCATGGTGGGGCTCCTCTTTCGTATATAGATTTGATAGGAGTACGATTGCACAAGAAGGTGGGCAAATCGAAAATGAAAATCCAGAGGAAAGAACAGACACAAACAATACTGCAGTTGCCGAAGGAGAACCTGACGCAGTCCTCTCTGCGAGGCCTGAGGTTCATCGCAAAACACTAGGGTTTGTCTTTTATGCTCTGTCGCTGCTTCACCGAGGGTTCTTCTCTGTTTGTTTACCTAGGTGGCCTCTACGCGCGAGGTGGCTTGGAGTCGTGAGCATGAGCACGCGAGCGTAACCTGTCATAGCGCAGGCTTTTGCTTTTTGAAATCTGCGCAGCGCTTTATGTCACCTCGGTGCACTAGCCCCCTCGGTAAACAAACGGAGATGACGCACAAAAACGCGCAGCGACAAACAAAAAAAGCGCGGTGAGAAGTCACGCCGCACGGCCCTCCTACAAGAAACGGTGGGAATCTAGACGCGGCGTAAGCGGCATTTGGCAACGCCTGCTCAACTGCCAGCTTGAGAGAATATTTTTCAGCAATGGACCAGGCTGCCGTTGCAGGAATCATTTTGCGCATGAGCGGCAAGCAATTTATCGCCCCGGGTGGCCGTATGATTCGAGGCGCGGCATGTGTTGCAAGTATTGTTCAGCCGAAATGGAGTTTTGCCAAAGTCCGGCAAGCATCGCGGCGCCGGTTAGGGCGACAAATATGCCGAGCATGAGTACGGCCAGCACCGGCGCGGGCACACGTTGCGCGGGAATTCTCGTTTTCAAATCGAGCGTGTCCTTTACGGGGCACACTTGTGTGCAGGCCAGGCACGCCATGCATTCATCGGAGTGCACGCGCGTGAGTTGGTGAACCTTGATGCTCGAAGGACAAGCTTTCGTGCACAACTCGCAATCAATGCAGCGCTCGCGATTGCGCGTGATTTTGAGCGGGCTTAAGAGGCTGCCAATGCCGAGCAACGCGCCATAGGGACAGAGATAGCGGCACCAAAAATTTTTGATCGGCAGTGAAAGCAGCGCAATCACGCCGATAATGATCAAACCGGTGCGATCCAAGTCCGTGAAGAAGCGCAGCATTTTGAGATCGGCGACTTGATTGTACGGACTGTAAATGAATGCCGTGAGATCACGCACATCCATGGTCCACACGATGGCGTAAAGGAAAAAATAGAGCAGCAGATATTTGATGAGTCGCAGCGGCCAATCCAGAAACTTGGGCAACCGCAAATTTCCACCAAACAACATGCGTCCGAATTTCCAATGCAGCTCTGAGAGAAATCCCACCGGACACAGCCAGCCGCAAAAAGATTTTTTGAGCAAAACTCCGATCGCGACAATCGCCAGAAAAATGAATACGGCGGAGGGATGAATGAGATTGAGAGAGCCTGTGAGCCACCAATGTTTGAGCGAGATCAATGCACTGAGCGGCAGAAAGCCCTCGACTCCCGGCGGACGACCCGGAACCGGACCCACGCCGCCGCTCTCCAGCCAATGCACGAATGCGACGAACTCTATGCCGATCCAAAGCACCAATATCGCAAACGCAATTTGAATGTGCAGCCGCAAAAATTGCGAGTCATACTTGAGCCGCCACTGCCAACGTGCGAAGCGCGAGACTGCGCGCGGCGGATGCAATTGGCGGCGCAGCGCCGGCGGAATTTTTTGGGGCGGTTTCGGCGCGTTGTTGTGCACGAGGGCTGGAGCAGGATTCACAGGGGATTCCATTTTGAGCAATTAGAAATTAAAATCGGATAAAAGAGTCTCATACTAACCAACTGCTCGAAAACAGAGACAAAGAACGTGCCTTCTTGCTGAGAACAAAACCTCGGCTGAATAACATGAGCTTATCTCAAGCGGAAGCCGGCGAGCACTGCGCCCGGCGCGAAAAACTCTCCTAATTTTAAGAAAGGAACGCGCGCGCATTCCAAAAATCGCAAATGTGCGCCACCCTGCCGGGAAATAATTCTTGAAGGTCAGATTAGTTTTTATTACCTACCCAAAGCGAAACGCTCGAAAGCCTCGCCAACAAAAAATTCGAGTATACTCACCCACAGTGAGTGAAGAAGACATGCACGATTGTTGGAACAATCTGCCTCACGCAAGCCTTCTGCACGCAGCCCAGAACAAGCGCTGCCGCCGGACTCAAATGCTCACGCTCTTGCGGCGGACGGCGCTAGGCGTTGCGGCGTCATGTTCATTGTACGCGCGCGCCACTCCGCTTTTCTCTTTGCCTTGCGATTCACTGCACACCTCTGCGCAATATTTTTCAGCTTTGCGCGCGGCTGACTCGCTTACTTTTACGCAGCAATTCGAATACGACTTCCGGCTCTTGCTCGAAGCCCGGCAATTGCAAGTTTATGACAGCCTCGCAACTGTGGCCGAACGCAAAGATTTTATCACGGGCTATTGGAGGGCCGTGAACCCCGCGCCATTGTTGCCGGAGAATGATCGTTTGGTGGATCATCTGCGCCGGCGGCTTTATGTTCGCCAACACTTCGCGCAAAGCCAGCCGCCTTATTTCGATGCGCGCGGCGAATATTATCTCAAATATGGCAAGCCCTCGGTGCGCCACGAAGATCCGGGAGGCATTCGGCGCGTGGCGTTTTTCAATGCGGCAAACTACGATCTCATGAGCGAAATGTACTCGCGCAAAGGCCTGCCCGAGCAGTATTATACTGTGATCGCCAACGAAACCTGGGCCTATGAAAATGTGGCGCACGACTTCCTCGTGCATTTCATGAAAGCCGGCGCACACTTTCGCGAGATTGCCAGCCTGTCGGAGGTCATTGTCAACCGCCAAAGAAAAGACCGGTCGTGGCAATTGAGTGATCTGATCAAACAACACGCCGCGGTTTCACCCGTGCTCGGCCGCACGTCGATGGCGATCGAGCGATTTGAAACGGCGCTTTTGCACGGACCCGGCCAGCAGCGTCGCGGCGAATTGCTCATGGGCGAGATGCAATCGCCGGCAGAACACATCATCGAGATCGCGCGTGACCACGAGCGGGAAGCAGAACAAGCACGCCTCGCGATTCCGGCTTCTGCGCACGAACCCATTAAAGCCGTCAATCGGGTGAAATTCACTGAGTCGCTCGCGCAGTTTCGAGGACCCGCAGGATATAATCGCGTGGAGATTGCGTTCTTCGCACCGATCAAAAAGAATTTTGTGGAGAAGGTTGACACCACGAGTGCCGATACGCTGTTCTTGGAGTTCGCTGCGCTGCTGCGCAATGAACATCTCGAAGAGCTTGGTGAGCAACGTGAGCGCCGCGAGATTCCAATAAAACTGGCAGCGTCAGAGAACCTGCCCAACGCCGCCGGCCATCTGTCATTTCTCGCATCGCCGCAACCGCTTGAGTTGTTTCTGCAAGTGCAGGATCGCATCAGCGGGCGAATTGGGTTTTCACGCCAAGCGTTGACGCTGCGCGATTTCAGCGGACAGGATCTGGCGCTCAGCGATCTGCAATTCTACGCGGAAGTGCAAAACGAAAAACAAAGCAGCGTGTTACCCGTCATTCAAAAAGAAAACTTCACGCTCGCGCCTTATCCGTATCCCAAAATCCGCAAACGGCTTCCGTTGTTTTGCTACTTCGAGATTTACAACCTGCGTTCTGCGGGCATTGCCGGCAGCTATGAAATTAATTGTCGCGTGATTTCAGACCTTACCCAAGAGAGTCTCTTCAAAAAAATTTCCCGCCTGCTTGCGGGCGCCAAAGAATCCGCGGTGAGCATGTCACACGCGCAGGCCGTAACGGAAGACACTTCGCAAGAGCTGATCGCCATCGATCTCGGCAATCTCGCGAGCGGAGCCTATCGTTTGGAACTCACAGTCACGAGCGTCGAGAATACGAATCTCAGCGTGAGCGTGACGCGAGAAATTGAAGTGGAAGATTAGCAACGTTGGTTACCTAGGCTGCAACTCCAGAGTGCTCGGACTTCGGCAGAACCGAGATTTCTAAAGTCACGTGTGTCGCAAGCGCTCGGATCTTTTGATCCAACTCCGAAACTTCGCGGTCGCAGGAACATTCTCTTCTAACGTTCGGAAAACTTCGTTATGAAGCCACTCACCCTCATTCGCATTGCGAGTATGTGGGCCATGCCGATCCTTTGGGGCAGTGCCGCCGATCCGGCTCGCGCTTGCATCGCCGTTTCTACCGCGGATTCCGTGCTCGCGGAGCAAGCCTACTTCACGGCACTGCACGCAGCCGATGATACAACCTTTCAGCGTGAGTTCGAGCGCGAGTTTTTGCTTTTGCTCGCAAAGCCGGAGGCGCAAATGTACACCAGCCTGGTCACCTCGGCGGCGCGCAAAGATTTTATCGCGCAATATTGGAAGGCCGCGAATCCGAATCCGCTTTCGCGTGAGAATGATTGGCTGAAAGATTTTCTGCGGCGGCGTGCGTTTGCCCGCAAAAATTTTCCACACCCGGAGCCGCCGTTTGTTGATGATCGTGGCAAGTACTATCTTAAATACGGCAAACCGCTGCGGCGTTACGAAGACTTCGGCTCGCTCGAGGTGCTTGCCAACGAAACCTGGTCATATGAAAACGTAACGCGCGACTTCATCGTGCATTTCCGGCGCGAGGGCAAATACTTTCGTGAGGTGCAGAACCTGATTGAAATTTTGTCCGGCAGAAGACGCTTCGACCCGGATACTGAAGCCAAAGTGCTGATTGCGATGGCGCGGCAAAGGGCCTCGGTCTCGCCGGTATTCGGACGCGTCTTTGCCAAGTGGCTTGATTTGAACACCGCACAGAGGCACGAGCAAAGTTTCCCCACCAGCCATTTGCCGCTGGCCATCGAATGGCAACAGCCGCACGATATTCTCTATGCCGCAGCGCAACTCGCGAAATCCGAAGTTGCACAAGCGCAGCGCCTCGCACCACCTTCGGCGCACGACGAGATTGAGGCCCTCAACAGAATTGCGTTGCACGAAGACTATGTGCAATTCCGCGGACCCAATGGCAGCACGCGCGTCGAGCTTGCCGTGCTCGCACCGCTCAAAAAAAATCTGACGAAAAAATTTTCACGCGAGTCGCAAGAGGTTTTGCATCTCGAATATCGCGCGCTACTCAACGACGCCTCCTTCAAGCCCTTGAGTGAAGACAGTCTGCATCTGGAATTGCCGCTAGGCGTGGCCGCGGCTCATGAGTTTCCGAATGCCGTGGGGAAATTGGTCTTGCGGGCAACGCCGCAACCGGGCGACATTACGGTGCAGATCAGAAATGCGAACGGCAATGGGCTGGGCTTCACGCGCAAAGAGCTTGCGCTGCGCGAGTTCACAAGCGCCGGTCTCATGCTCAGTGATCTGCAATTACTCTTCGAAGTTGTGGACGAAGAAGAAAAGCAATTCTTACCCACGGAAACGAAACAAGAGCGCGTCGTCGCGCCTTATCCCTTCGATGCCATCCGCAAAGCTTGGCCCGTGCTCTGCTATTTCGAAATCTACAATCTGCACATGACGAATTACGAATTGACCTATCAGATCACTGCTGCGCAAGGGTGCGCCGGCTGGGCGGAGCCTGGACCGGAATTCAAACCAGATAAAAACGCGGCGGCTATCAGTGTGACCACGGTGCGACCGGTAACCAACAAGACGCAAGAAGAACTGCTTGCGCTCGATTTGAGTCAGCTCAAAAAAGGCGAATACTGTTTAGAAATCACGGTGGCGGACGCAAATGATCGCACGGTTGCCGTGCGCGCACAAAAGCACATTATGATCGCAGATTAGTTTGTCTGAATATAAAACTCGAGCTATTGATGACTAAATATTGAGGAACCCTCCCATGATCGACTTCTCCCTATCCGAAGAGCAGCAGCAGTTCCGCGAGCTGGCGCACGAATTTGCGAAAAATGAGATTTTGCCCGTGGCCGCGCAGCTTGATGCCGAAGAAA
>JABWAN010000299.1 GCA_013361015.1 Candidatus Zhuqueibacterota bacterium
GAAGGCGGATCGGAATTTTCCGTCTTTTTCGAGCTTTCCGGTGAAGAGCCCAGCCAAATTACTTCTGAATCCAACAACTTCTTTGCATGGACGCGCAAAGGCGACCTCGCCGCGCTGCGCGCCGGAAAATTGAGCGAGAGTGAATTTCGCGACCGCTTGCGCTTCGTTCGCCCGCAAGAGCACGACTCCGATATCGAAATCATGTCGGGCATTTGGGATAAAATCACCGCGGCGCGCAATGGCACTGCGCACGGTCTTTATCTGGAAGATTATGGCGCGATCTTCTTTACGGAAGCGGATTTGGTGCGCGATTCGGGTTATCCGCTTTGGAAAGAGCGCAAACGCGTTGCGGAAACCGCCCCGGAACCCGTGCGCGCGGAGGCGTATCGTCAAATCGAAGAAGCCTTGCGGGAGGCTCGCTCTGTGGATGCCGCGCGCGAAAAGAGTTGGCAGGAAGAATACAAAAAATTCAAAACGAAAATTGCCGAGACCTTTGCCGACTACGGCCACACCCTGCGCAACGTCAAACCGGACGATTGGATCGTCGTCACCACGGATTTCCATTATGCCCCGGTGAGCCAGCCGCAAAGTTTGGTTGGTCAAATCAAGAAGCAGCAAATCGATCTCTACAGTTCCGGCAAAATTTCGCGCGAGCAATTGCTGAAATCCGTCTCCTATTTTGAAAACTAATAGGAAGACATGCGCCAACGCAAATGCGTTTTCTGCTTGATGACGATTTCGGCAATGCCAACTTCGGCCGCGACGCCGTCGACTTCGAGCAGCCAAAATTTCTTCTCTTTCGGGGAAGCTTTGAAGCCCGCTATGCCGGTGACAAAGCGTTTCGTGAAATCCACATATTCCATTTTGAAGAGCCGCTCCAGCAATTCGCGGCCATTGGTATCCGGCGCGACTTGCAACACGGCCTCGAGGTGATTGCTGGAGTCGGCAATCACGTCAATGCGAACCTCCACCAAGCGCGCGGATTGCGGTGTTGCTGCGAAGGGTAATGCCAGATAGAAAAGCAGTAGTGCGCGGAACATAGATTCCTCTCTCCCAGTGGAAGTGAGACACAAATGAAAAAGGGTTGCAGCATCTTGAGATGTTGCAACCCTTTTTTCTTGGGGCGGGGCCGACGGGACTTGAACCCGCGATCTCCGGCTTGACAGGCCAGCGTGTTAACCAAGCTACACCACGACCCCGTTCAATGAAGGAAACAAGAAGAACGATAAAATTTTTGCCCCCTGCCCTCTGCATTTTGTTTAGTGGGCGATAGTGGGCTCGAACCACTGACCTCCTGCTTGTAAGGCAGGCGCTCTGACCAACTGAGCTAATCGCCCCCATGAATCAGAGGCGAGGTGTCGCCCTGAAAAATCTGCGCTATTTGCCCAAGCTATCTTTGCCGTTTGGCGAGGCTTCCGCCGCTTTCTTTTGATACATGATCGCAAACGGAATGATTACGCAATACCCGAGAATCAACAAAATCGGCGCGACCGTGAGCGACATGAAGCTATTAGCCGGCGGTTGTGCCAGCGCCACATACCCGAGAATGATAACGAGAATGCCTGCGGCAAAGATCTGATAGTTCAAACTCGTAAACGGCAAGGCTTCGATTTTCAAACTCGCCTTGCGCGCTTGGCGGCGAAGATCTTTGGTTTTGACTTCTTTCATCATGTCCTTCTTAAAATTACGGCGGCCAATATAAGTAACGAGCCCATCTTTGTCAACCAAAATATCGGCGGTTTTCGGGCTTCGGGCTTGCTTCTTTGGGCAATTTCACCTAGTTTTTGTCGCCGAAAAATCTTGTGGCTGCTTTCCATTCACGCAGAAAAATTCCAAACAACACCTCGAGCAATCATGCCTACTTCCTACCACACCATCTTTTCTTTTAGCGCAACCGAGCCGACGCCGTTGCTTAAAGATTTTGAAACCTTCTGTCATTACGTGGAGCACAACGCGTTCACGTTGGGCAAAGCGAGCGGATTCATCCCCTACAAGCCGCTCGCCGAATTGAATGAAATGATGACACATCCTCAAATGGGCAACACGCCACGCACGCCGCAGGAATATTATCCACTGCTTCATCTCTTTTACCATTTGGCATTGGCGGGCAAACTTTTCCAGAAAGCGCCACACAAGAATCAAACGCGGTTGCAGGTCACGCCGCGTTTGGCCGCGTATCGCGCCTTGACGCCCGCCGAGAAATATTTTTTCCTGTTGGAGACTTTATGGATGGATTGCTCGTTGGCGGAACTTTCAGGACGACGAGACTCTTTTTCGATCACGTTAAGCTTGCACGCTTTTCTGGAAAAGATTTGCCGCTTAAAACCCAATGAACCTTGGGATCGGGCTGATCAAAGCTTGGCTTATATCTCGTTCGATATTCCACCTCCCGCGCTGCTCAGCTTTTCATTCTTTGGCTGGTATCAGTTGGAACGGAACGAAGCTTCTCGCCGGCATGATAGCCTCAAAAGATTTTTCCCGGTCGCGCGCTTGGTTCCAACGCAATTGGGGCTCACGCTGGCCAAAATTCTTCTGCAACATCGCCCGCTGGAGGAGTGGAATCTGCCCAATCTCCGCAGCGCGGGTTTTCTGCCGAATATGCCGGAAACCCGCGCCATTGCCGCGACAAGCTTTCTCGAACTCTTTCGCCCGCTTTGCGCGAAAGACGAGTTGCGCAACACTCTGCCGAGAGAGATTCCCCAAACGACGCGCGGCAACTTCATTTTCAAAGTCAGCGTGGCCCCGAAAATTTGGCGCGTGCTCGCGCTTTCCAGCAAGCACACGTTGCACGATTTGCACCGCATGATTCAGAGTGCGTTTAAGTTTGATGACGACCATCTCTATGCTTTCTACATGGACAACAAGTGGTATTCAGAAAACCGCTTCGAAGACCCACGCGGCAGCGAAGGCCCGTTTGCGGATGAGGCCGAACTCGGAGAGCTGGGTCTCACTGCCCCACAAACTTTTCTCTATCACTTTGATTTCGGCGACGACTGGCGTTTCGAGGTGCAGCTTCTCGAAATCAAAACCGATGAGAAGCTGTTAAAGCAGCCTCGCCTCCTCGAAACGCACGGCAAAGCGCCGGAGCAATATCCGAATGCGGAAAGGGATTGGTGAGTGTTTTCATGAAGCAAGCCCGCATCTTAAAAATCGTCGTCGCCTCCCCCGGCGACGTGCAAGCCGAACGCGACGCAATACCGGCGATTGTGGATGAACTGAACAAAGGCATTGCCGAGGAGCGCAGTGTGCGCCTTGAAGTTTATCGTTGGGAGACGGACGCTTATCCTGCCTTTCATCCCCTCGGGCCGCAAGGCCAGATTGATTCCTGCTTGCGAATTGATGATTGTGACTTGCTCGTCGCTATCTTTGGGAAGCGCTTCGGCACGCCGGTGCTCGATGCCAATTCCGGCACGGAGCACGAGATTCGGGTTGCGCTCGAGGCCTGTGAAAAGATGGGACGTCCTCAGCTTATGCTCTATTTCAACCAAGCGCCTCATAACCCGCAATCACAGCTCGAAAAAGAACAGTGGCAGCAAGTTTTGGATTTCAAACAATCACTTTCGCAAAAAGTGCTGCGGTGGGATTATAACGGCAGGGATGAATTTCCCAAGCATGTCCGAGAGCATCTCACGAAGTTTATTCGTGGAGACTATTCCGGCCGGCCGTTGGATGAGCTGCTGCAAGCCTACCGCGGTCATCTCAACCGTCGCGTCAGCACCGTGCGCATCTTCGGCGAGGCGGAGGCCAGGCCGCTGGAAAAAGTTTTTGTCGAGTTGACGCTCACAGAAGCATATGAGCGCCCCACGGCAAACGCGCAATGGCTCGGCATGATGGACGCGGAACTGCGCCGTCGCCGAGATATTTTTGCGCGCGATGATGAAGCTAGAGAAGGTGACTCGTCGGAGAAAGAGCGCAAGAAAGAGAAGCGCACTCTCAAACCAGATGAGCTGCTGCGTCGTCGAACGCAAGCGGTCATCGTGGGTGCGCCAGGTTGCGGCAAAACCACGCTGCTGCGTTATCTCAGCCTGAAGACGCTGCAAGCCGGCAAGCGCTTTCCCGTGTTTCTAGAACTCAAAAGCCTCAGTGAAAAAGCCTTCGAAGAAGCGGATGGCAATTTGATCGAGCTGTTGTTTGCGAAAGCGATTACGGCTCCACTTGGCTTTTCCCCTGCTGAAACCGAGCGCTGCAAAGCGAATTTCCTCACTCGCCTCAAAGCCGGTGAAGTGACGATTTTTCTTGATGGCTTGGATGAAGTGGCAGGCGCGAAATTTTTCAACGCGCTGTGCCGCTCCGTCAATGACTTCATGGCCTCGGCCTATCGCCACAACGATCTGATCATCTCGACGCGACCGTATGCGCTCCAGCAGCGCTTTGAGGGCTTGCAGGAGATGGAGATTGCCAGCCTCAATCCGCGCCAGATCGAAGCTTTCTTGCAGCACTATTATGGCGACGACCCAACCACAAAAAAATTACAGCAAGAGCTTCGCCGCCGCCGCGAGTTGCAAGAGATGGCGCGCGTACCGTTCCTGCTCAACGTCATCGCGTATCTCTATCGCCAACAAGGCGAGATCGTGGGCGAGCGCTTGGAGCTTTATCGCCAACTCGTGCAACAGTTCGTCACACAACTTGATCGCGAGAAAAACGTTGAGCGCTTTTATCTGCTGGATCCCGACGGCTCGCTCAAACGTGACTTTCTCAAGCAATTGGCTTATGACAGACTGTTCGTTGATGAAGTTGAGAAAGACGCCGAGCGCCTGATTATGACCGGCGAGGTCATTGCCGCCAAAGCGCGCGCGTTTTGCCAAATTCATCTAGCGACGAATCCCCATCTCTTGGCCGCCGACGTGAAAGCCACGCCGCTCTTGCGCGAAATTGGCGCGGATGCCTATGCCTTCAGCCACTTGACCCTGCAAGAATACTTGGCCGCCGTCGCCCTCACCGAACAAACCGACTGCGAAATGATTTTCTGCCGCGCCTATTTCAATCCCCCGTTGGCGGAAATGGAAGTGCTGCCGATGGCGCTGGGCTTGGTGCGCAGGCCTGATGATTTTTGTGCGGCGCTGGAGGGATTGCCGGAGTCGTTGAACTTCACGAATCTGCGCTTGCGAGCGCGAGGATTGGCTTATGTGCGCCAGATCAACCCTAGTTATCTTGGCAAGCTTATGGATCGTCTAATTAGTTTTATTGCCGCGTCAAAGCACGATGAGAAGTATTATAGCGAACCCGTCAGTAACAGTTTTGCCAAGGCTAGTGGCGGGCCTTTAATCTTCATTACAGATCATTTTTTGACTTTATTAGAAAGTGAAGATGGCGATGTGCGTATGTATGCGGTCGAGATGCTTGGCAAAATTGGTAGCGAGCGCGTTGTTGAACCTCTTTTGCATGCTTTGAAAGATGATGATCACGATGTGCGTTGGTACGTCGCTTTGTCTCTCGGTAAAATTGGTGGTGAGCACATTGTTGACGCTTTGTTGGGGATTTTACAAGATGAAGACGATGATTTGCGCAATAGCGCAGTTAATATGCTTGGTGATATCGGCTGTGAGCGCAGCATCGACGCTTTATTGCTGGCCTTGAAAAGTGAAAACTTGCGTGCGAACGCAGCAAATGCACTTGGTGAAATTAAAAGCGAACGTGGCGTTGAGGCATTATCTCTGATTTTGAAGGATAAAGATTCGTTTGTGCGCTGCTGCGCGGCTGAGGCGCTTGGCGAAATCGGAAGTGAGGTTGGGGTTGATAGCCTGATGCTATCATTAAAGGATGAGGATTGGGATGTGCGTCAATGCGCGGCGAAAGCATTGGGCAAAATCGGTTGTGAGACCAGCGTGGATTCTTTGCTACTGGCTTTACAGGATGAAGATGATAATTTGCGCGGCAGCGCGGCTATAGCTCTTGGCGAAGTCGGAGATGAACGCGGCGTCGATACTCTGTTGTTGGCTTTGAAGGATAAAGAGCCAGTTGTACGTTGGAACGCGGCTGAGGCGCTAGGCAAAATAGGCAGCGAGCATAACGTTGACTCTTTATGTCTAGCCTTGAAAGATGAAGATTGGCTAGTACGTAAAATCGCAGCCGAAGCACTCGGCGAAATCGGTTCTGAGAACGGTGTTGATACTTTATTGCTGGCTTTGGAAGATGAAAATAACGATGTACGTATGAGCGTGGCAGATGCGCTTGGCAAAATCGGTAATGCACGCAGCGTAGAGGCCTTGTTACCGGTATTGAAAGATAAAAATTGCGAAGTGCGAGAGCACGCGGCTAATTCGCTTGGGGAAATTGGAGATGAGCGCAGCCTCGATGCCTTGTTGTTGGCGTTGCAGGACGAACACCCGATTGTGCGTGATAGCGCAGCGGTTGCAATTGGTAAGATCGGCAGCGAACGTGGCTACGATGCCTTGCTGCGGGCTTTGAGAGATGAGGTTTTTGTGGTACGTATGGGTGCAGCAGAGGCATTGGGAAAAATCGGTCGTGAGCGAAGCGTCAGCGCGTTGCTACTAGCGTGGACAGATGAAGACAAGTATGTGCGTGAAACCGCTGCTGAGACGCTGGGCATAATGAACCATACCGCGATTGCCATGGGCTTGACGTGCGCACTTTTCTACGACAACAGTTTCGCCCGTCAAAAAGCCGCGCAAGCCATCGGCTATTACACCACCGACAAGCAAGTGCTTGCTACTTTGCGCTACATGGCCGACAACGACCCCGCCGAAGAAGTCCGCACCGCAGCCCGCGAAGCCGCAGAGAAGTACGCTAACAAACTACGGTATTTTGCGTCAAAAGAATAGTTTTGCCCACTGCTGTCCGGTTAAAATCGTAAAGCCAGCTGCGACAGATTGGCGGTGGCTCGCGATCGGTCGGAACTTCCGCACGCGGCATTGAGCAGAGCGTTGA
>JABWAN010000300.1 GCA_013361015.1 Candidatus Zhuqueibacterota bacterium
CGGAGCCGGTGTATTGCGCGTTCGGTGTGAGCACGGTGACAAGTAAGCCGTTGATCACCGGCGCGAGTTCCACATTTCCGCTCACGGTCAGCTCGAGCGTTGCCAGCGGATCGTCCGGGTCTTTCGTGTATGTGTTTAAATCCAGCGCCGGAAACGTGCTGCCGCGATTGATGATCTGTTCCGGCACCGCGGCAATGCGCGGCGGATCGTTGAGCGGATCAATGGTGAAACGCACTTGTGGAATGATTGCTTGCGCGTTTTGTGGATCCTTTGCGATGAAGTCGATGCGCTCCGTGCCCGCCCATTCCGAATCTGCGGGCGCTATAGTCGCGATGCGATTCACAATGCTCACAATCAGATTCACTTGGCCGCTGGCGCTCCACGTGATTTGCGCATCGGCGTGATCGGGATCGAAGACGAAGTTGTCGAGATTAATCTTCTCGAAAGGCTTGCCTTCGTTCACGCGCTGCGCGGCGATAGCTGTCACTTGCGGGACGTCGTTTACACCGTTCACTTTGAACGTCGCGGTGGTCACGCCGGAATTATTCTCCGGATCCTTTGCGGTGAAAGTGATTTGCTCCGTGCCCACAAATTCCGAATCGGGCACGGCAATTTTCGCAATGCGATTCGTTATCGTGACAACGAGCTTCACCTGGCCGCTCGCCGTCCACGCAATTAGATTGTCGGCGTGATCGAAATCCGTGACGTAATTATCGAGCACGATATCCGAAAACTTCTGCCCTTCTTGAATGGTTTGATCGGGGATTTTCGTAACGTTCGGCGCGCCGGAACCGACTTCGACATTGGCGGAATCGACGCTCACACCGCCGTCGTCATCCTTCACTTGCAGCTTGACTTTTTTCGTGCCCGCGCTTGCGAAGGTGACATTTACGTTTTGGCCGGGCTTTTCAAACGTGCCGTTATTGTCCAAATCCCATGCAAAGCTCAACACGTCCGCAGCGCCGGCATCGGTCGCACTGCCTGAGAGCGCAATCGCTTTGTTGATGCCGCCGGTGTATGGTCCGCCGGCTTCAGCAACGGGTGCAACGTTCGTGACCGTGACCTGTGCTTGCCCGATGCCGCGCAATCCGTCTTGCCCCTTCACTTGCAGCTTAGCGAAGCCGGTGAAATTATCGGAATAAGTATACGACCTCTTCGCAGAGGCGCTGCTGTCATCATACACGCCGTCGCCGGTCCAATCCCACCGATATAAAACGATGGGGACGTCGCCCGTTGATTTGGAAGCATCGAAGTTAATCGCCGTGCCCTCTTTGCCGCTATAAGGCCCGCCGGCGTTTGCCACCGGCGCATCGTTCGCAGCTTTCAAGATGCGCAAGTACACGGCTTTCGAGGAGGGATACACGAGATAAAAGGTGTTGTTGCGGCCGCGCACGAGATGTTTGTCGCGGCTTTCGTCACCACCGCACTGGCTGGCGAGTGGCGTGAAGCCGGACCAGTTGAGGCCGCCGTCGGACGAAAGCCGCGCGCGCAATTGCCCGCCGTCGGTGATCGTATATGCCATGACCACGAATTTGCCATCATCGCCGGCCGCGACCGAGCCGATGCCGCCGCCATGATGCCAAGGCTGAAGCTCATCGGTCTCCGTCACGATCACGTCGCGGATTTTAGTTTCACCGGCGTAACGGACATAATGCAAAGTACGCGGCCCGCTGGCATTCGGAAAGCCGGCCGAACCGTAGGCGAAGTGTACATTGCCCAGTTTGTCAACGACCACGTCCGCGTTGCCATTACGGCCTTTTGCCGTTGCGGCATCGTGGATATCCGCATATTTGGGCAACGTCGCGCCGCCGTCAGTCGAAGCATAATAGGTCACGGCGCTGCCGCCGGCCAGATCGTCCGGGCTGCTCAAAACAACGTGCACGGAATTGTCTTGTCCGACGGACAACTCCACGCGATCATCGACGCGATACTTCGTTAAGCCGGGGACGGTTTGATCAATGACGCCGTTGTTGATGCGAATATAGGTGGCCACTCCGAACGGCTCATCGCCGTCCACTTCGCCATGAACAATGTGCGCCACGCCGTTGTTGTCCACGTCCAAGCGCACGCTATAGGCGCGCGGCTTGGCCTTCACGATGCGCAATGGCGCCGTCCAAGTCCCATCTGCTTTGCGGCGAATGTAATAGACGTCATAAAGGTCGCCGGTGGTGTTAATGCGATAACACACGTGCGGCCTTCCGGTCTTGGGATCGTGCGCAATCGCTGCGCCGAACTGATAACGTCCCACTGCATCACCGCTCGCAACGGCGATCGGCTCCTGTAACTGCACGATGCCTTTGGCATCGATTTCGGTATAGATGAGTCCATTGTTGTGGTGCACGACATAAAGCGTCCCCGTCACGGGATCGATATCGAAATCGGGCGTGTATCCGTTACCGATCAGGACAGGGTCGGTCCAGTCTTGAGAAAAGGCCAGATGGGCGAACAGCAAGCCGGCCCAAAGCATGGAGCGTAGCGCATGACGGTTCATACAGGGTTCCTAGTAGAATTCGGTTCCAGCTCCAACCTCGTGCATGCAGCATGCCGAGGTTGTGCGCGGTACAATACAATAAAAGAGTTTTAGGATTGAAAGTTGCGGGATCGTTCGGGCTCCTAGACAGCTCGCCCCAGCAGCCGGATAGCGGTGGTCTCATACAAGAGTGGTGATGAATCTATGTTGGTGATATATACTACAAAACGAGACCGGCGCTTGCGGAGAAAAGGCTGAACTTTTGATTGACTCGCATATAAATTTGGTTATATTGCTGCCTCTTTCCGCGCATGCGAAATGCGCAGGAAAATTTGCCGGCATTTCGCTGTCGAATCATCTCCGCATCTCGGCAAGAGGCATGCCTTGCCGTTTCCACTTCCAAACTTGCCAGGTAATTCTGCCATTCGGCCATCGTCGAGGCGCTGTGCTTCTGCTTTGCTCGTGCGATGTGTAATTCATGGTGCAGATTTAATTGGATTTTATCGTGCATTACGCCTCGGTAATGTTGCTTCGGCGGCATCGGTGATTTTTTGCGAGGGTGCGCGGTGGAAAAATAACTTTGTGTACGCGTGTGCATTTTGGAAACGCTGTCTCATGCTGAATATGATGGCCTAACATCTTACTCTAAGCGCGAAGAGGAAAATTTTCCCAATGGATAATCTGACTGTTGCAGGTGCCGGCGACACAATGGATCGCAACCTCAGTGCTGAGCCACAAACGGAACCGCCAACCGCGGCTCTCGAACCGCCTTCGCCCAGGCAACAATTGTTCGAGGCATTGTTTACGGCTTTCAAGAACTCTTTGAAGGAAAATTGGGAGCGCGCACAGGTTGAGTCGCATCCGCTCGGCAAGCGGCTCATTCGGCTCGTGCGCGCCACCTACGAGCAACGCGGGCTTTACCCCGAAGCATGGCGCGTCCAATTCGTGCGGCAGGCGCGCACGCTGCATTCCTTCACAGGTTATCGCGACATTCGCTTTTTGTTGTTTGAATGGTTGCGCAGCCGGCAGTTCGTGCCGCCCGACGCCGATATGTTTGTCTATGCTGACGCCCGCATGAGGAGGCACATTAAAAGATTGTCGCAAGCTCTGCAAAACTCTGTCGCGCTCACCATCCCACCATTGGCCTCTGCCCAGCAATCCGGCATGACGATTCTCACCGTTGACAATCCTGAAACCGCAGACCGCGATGATGCGTTGAGCTTGCGCCCCTTGAACGGCGGTTATGAGATTGGTGTGCACACTCCGTTGCTGGAGCACGCCGTCGCGCGCAACAGCGCGTGGGATGCTTGGGCGTACGATATGGCCGTCTCGATTTACATGCCGCATCTTGTCATTCCCATGCTGCCGCACGAAGTGGCGACCAAGTACGCCAGTTTGGATGCCGGCAAGATTCGTCCGGTGCTGTCATTCTATTTTTTTACGGACGGCAAGAGCCTCCCGCAATTTCAGCGTGTGTGTTGTGAAGAAATAAAAATTCAGCGCAATGCAAGCTACGAGCAGATTGCGCAGTGGCTTGCGGCTTCGCAATTAGCAGAGAAGATGGCGGGCAAATGGAAAGTGAAAGACACACAAAAAGTGCGGGACGCCGAGTTGCACACTGCGGTGCAAGTTTGGATCGCCGCCGCGCAGCAATTCGAGCGCAAACGGCTGCAAGCGGGAGGCCGAAAATTCGATCGTGAACAAATCGACGTGAGGGTTGGGCAAGACGGCGCAGTGCAATTGCGCCGCTACTCGCAGGATAGCGCCGAACACAAGATGGTGTCGGAATGGATGATTGCAGCAAATCACGCCGCGGCACGCTTTTGCGCCGAGCAGCAATTGCCCTGCATTTATCGCGTGCAAGAAACCGGAGGCGCGCGGGAGAATGAAGAGGGCAGTGAAAATGCGAACAATTTCGTGCGGCCGCAATCGAGTTTGGAAATGGCGCCGCATCGCGATCTCGGCATTGACGGTTACACGCAAATCACCTCGCCGCTGCGTCGCTATACGGATTTGCTCGTGCAGCGCCAAATCGTCGCGTTTCTGCGGAATGAAGCGCCGGTGTATTCTCCGCAAGAGTTGGTGAAACGTGTCGCTGTGATTGAAGAAACTGCGCGCCGTATTCATAAAATCGAGGCCCGCGCCGAGTTTTATTACAAGTGCGTCTATCTCAAGCAGCACCGCGGCGAGACTTTTAACGCGGAAATTTCTTACAGCCCGCCGCCTTCACGCAACGTCGTACTCATGTTGAAGGATTTAGGCTTGCGTTTGTTCTTGCCGCTCGCAAGCATCAAAGGCATGAATGCAAAACAGATTCCGCCGGCGGATTCCCCGCTCAACGTGCGCGCGCTGTGCCACAACATGGACCCCGAGCGCGGCACGAGCATCTTTCAAATCAAAAGAGCGTTCGAACAAAGTGAGAGGCGACGAGAATAACGCAATGCTCCAATCTCGGCCTGGCCGAGGTTTTCTATTCTCCCACTGTCATTCAGAAGGAATCTTTTTGCTCGCCGGAGATAGCGCCGAGTGCTCAAAGGGATTCCTTCTGAATGACAAGTTGGGAGGAGGCGATTACCGAATTTGAAAATCAAAACACATTAGAGTGGCGTGCAAACCAACTCTGCACGATTACACCTCCCACGCAAAATGCTCATTGACGATTACCTCCCACGCTACGACGCTTTCGAGAAGCACAGCATCGCAATCACAGCGCTGCCGGAGAAGGTTTACGCTGCGGCACGCAAACTCGATTTGAGCGGTTCTCTCCTCATTCGCGGCCTCTTCTTCTTGCGCACTTTCCCCGCGTTGTTTTCTTCACAAAGAGAGACGCAGTCGCGATTAGGTCTCAATCTTGCGGGCTTGTTGCGCAGCGGTTTTGTTTTGTTGGAAGAAAAGCCGGGGGAGGAAATAGTGCTCGGCTTGGTGGGAAAATTTTGGACGGCAACGGGCTGCATTGAAAATATCTCAGCGAGCCAGTTTCGCGATTTCACCGTAGCCGGCTTCGCCAAAGCCGCATGGAATTTTTCTCTGCACGCACAGAGTAACGGCGCAACCCAACTCACTACCGAAACGCGCGTGCTTTGCACGGATGAGGCGAGCCGGAAACGTTTCTTACGTTATTGGCGCTTCGTGCGACCGTTCAGCGGATTGGTGCGTATCGCCGCATTGCGCGCGATCAAACGCGCGGTTGAAAGAGAAATGAGCGTTTGATATTTGTGGAGCGTAATTCGAGCCCGTGGGTGAATGTTCCAATCTTGGCTTGGCCGAGGTTTTCATTTTCAAAAAAACAAAACTTGAAAGCTATACGACCGCCAAGCCGTTGCAGGAGCAATTTATTCTCAGAAAGCTTCCTGCAACAACTGCAACGCCGTGACCTTCCCTTTCTCTCCCACTTCCAACGCCGGCCCAACGCAGCTTGGACATCCACTTTCACAGCCACAAGCTTTGATCAACGCTGCAGCCGCGCGGCGCACATCATCGTGCATGCCGAATAAACGTTTGCTAAAGCCCACGCCGCCGGCGTGATTATCGTAAATAAAAATCGTCGGCTTCTGCGTGAGCGGCGCCGCGGCCATAGGCACGGCGCGGAGGTCGCGCACGTCGCACATCATAAACACCGCGGCCACGCCTTGCAGCGCGCTCGCCGCGGCTTTCAAGCCATCGCCTAATGCGGACTGCGCGACTTGCAAACGCTGCGCAGCGTCAATCGGAAATTCCCACCAATACGCGGTGGTGTGCATGCTGATCTCCGGCAACTCCACCGGGCCGTAGCCGATATTTTCATGCGAGCCGAATTTCAGCTTCTTGTACTTCGTGGTTTGACAATTGACATTCACCTCGCCATAAGCTTTTTTCATGAGCAGCGTCGGCTCGCTTTTCTCCGTCTCCGTTTTAAGCAAAAGCTCTTCGAAGACATCCAACACATGAATACTCGTGTCCGTGTGCGCATCGGTATAATAATCCACCTCGACTTTATGCACGAACGCTTTGCGGCGATCCCAATCGAGTTTGTCCACGTGATATTGCACGCTCTCGTGAATGTAAATCGCGTCCTCGTGCAGCATAGTGGGCGCATCGAGCAAATTCACTTCGCCGATCACGCGCTCCTCGGTCGTGGTGTCGATGATGACGACGTTTTCCGGAGCGGCCGTGCGCAAGCCCACGGCCTCCGCCGGGTACGCGTCGGTCATCCAATGCCAATGCCCCTCCGCATGATGCAGCACTTTGTTCTCTTCGAGATATTCCAAAATTTCTTCGGTGGCATCGACCACGGTTTTGCCATAGCCGAATTTTTCTCCGTCTTTAAAAGGAAGTTCGAACGCCGCGCATTTCATGTGGCTCATCAAAATGACGAGATTGTTCGGATCGATCACGCCCGACTCCGTGGACTTCTCGAAGAGATAAT
>JABWAN010000301.1 GCA_013361015.1 Candidatus Zhuqueibacterota bacterium
CAAGTTGCGCTCAATCCGAAAAAGATAAAATCGCTCGAAACCACATAGTTCAAAATTTGATCGTAACGCCCCCAGTACGCAATGAAAATCGCGAGGCCGCCTTGCAGAATGATCGCGACAACCGGCACGTGCGTTTTCGGATGCAGCCACGCCACGCGTTTGAAGAACACGCCATCCTCTGCCATCGCGAAATATACGCGCGGCGCAGTGAGAATGCCCTGGCTTAAAAAACCGAGCGTGGAAAGCGTGATGCCGAGGGCGATGAACGCCGCGCCTTTCTCGCCGAGCACGAGACGCATCACCGCGGAAGCCGGAGTGGTGGTGTCCGCCAAGCCTTGGGCGCCGAGAGCATGCACACAAACAAAATTCACGGCGAGATAGAGCACGACCACACCCATCACGCCGAGCAGCAATCCGCGCGGAAGATTTTTGCGCGGCTCCTTCACTTCCGCGGCGATGAAATTCGAAGTTTGCCAGCCGCCATATGCGAAGAGCACGGGCACCATCGCCGCGCCAAATGCCAGGAGCAAATCAAAACTCGCGGGTTGATCTAAAACCGGGGTGAAAGAAAATTGTGAATCCTCCACGTACAGCAAACCGCAAACAACCAGCGCCACAATCGCGACGATTTTCAAAACCATCAAAACACTTTGTACGGTTCCGCCCACGCGCACGCCGAAACAATTGACAAGCACCAGTAGAACGAGCGTGGCTGTCGCAATCGTCTTGTCGGAAAACGGCAGCCGCGTCAGCTCGATGAAATAGCGCCCGAACGTGACCGCAACCGCGGCCATGCCGCCGCTTTGAATGACGAGCAAAAGTCCCCAGCCATACAAAAAAGCCACGAGCGGATGATACGCTTCGCGCAAATAGGCGTACTGCCCGCCCACTCGCGGCATCCGCGCCGCAAGCTCGGCATAGATGTAAGCGCCGGCCAGCGCCACGAGTCCGCCGAGCAGCCATGCGCCTAAAATCAACACGGGCGTATGCACTTGTGTGGCGACGACGTATGGATTCATGAAAATGCCGGAGCCGATGATGCCGCCCATCACCAGCATCGTGGCGTCGAAAAGGCCGAGGCGCTGCGCGAAATGAGGAGATTGGTTTTCCGAAGGTGCTTGGGTAGGAATCACGGCGGGCCTTTGCAATGGTCAATTAGAAATGGGTAGCAATTCAAAAAGCAAAGCTATTCTGTTCCACTCGAATCGACATGCGTTTTCTTTTGGTTTGTCGCTGCGCGTTCTTGAGTGCCATCTCTGCTTGTTTACCGAGGGGGCTAGTGGACCTAGCCGACTTAAAGCGCTGCGCAGACTTCAAAAAGCAAAAGCGGGCATTCTCAAGAAGCGACAGAAACCAAAAAGACAAAACCTGGTATTTCACCAGGAATCTCAGAATCATTGAAAAATGCACGTGTTTGAAGATTCAACTTCAAGTACAGACGGGTTTGCACCAGCGCTTGACTCAACTAAACAATCCCTGAATATCCTCCGCGGTGAGATGTTTGAAGATGCCCGCGTCGGTACTGATGAGTTGCGAAACCAGAATTTCTTTTTTCTTTTGCAACTCGAGAATTTTTTCTTCGACGGAACCTTGCGAGATCATTTTATACACGAACACGCTTTTGTTCTGGCCAATCCGGTGCGCGCGGTCGATGGCTTGGCGTTCCGCGGCCGGGTTCCACCACGGGTCGTACAGGATGACGTAATCCGCAGCCGTAAGATTCAATCCCAAGCCGCCGGCCTTGAGGCTGATGAGAAAAATCTTGACGCTCTCGTCTTCTTGAAAGCGTCGCACACAATCTTCGCGATTGCGCGTCGCGCCGGTGAGGATTTCGAAGAAGAAGCCTTCGCGCTTTAACGCCGCGGTAATGATTTTCAGCATGCTCACGAATTGCGAGAAGACCAAAACCTTGTGCCCTTCCGCAACGATCTCACGCAACAATTCCATAAACGCTTCGAATTTTCCGGAATCGTGTTTCTTCCCGTCGGTCACGAGCGCCGGGTGGCAGGAAATTTGACGCAAACGCGTGAGGCCTTGCAAAATTTTGAAACGCGCATCGTTCATGCCGTTGGTCGAGATGAGATTCATAATCTCAGCGCGGCATTGATCGCGCACTTGCTCATACAGGCGCTTTTGCTCCGGGTGCATGGGACAATAGAAAATCTGCTCGCTCTTTGCGGGCAGCTCGGGTGCGACTTCTTCCTTCGTGCGGCGCAGCAGAAACGGCGAGATCATTTTCTTGAGCAACGCCGCGGCTTCCTCGTCGCCGTATTTCTCAATGGGTATCGCAAAGGTGCTGCGAAACGCATTCATCGAGCCTAGCATGCCGGGGTTCAAGAAGGCAAATTGCGACCACAGCTCCAGCGTGTTGTTCTCGACGGGCGTGCCGGTGAGCACCAAACGATGCCGGCTCTGCAAAACATACGCGGCCCGCGCGGTTTGTGAAACCGGATTCTTGATGTTTTGCGACTCATCGAGAATGACGTAGTTGAACAAATAATCTTTGAAGGTTTCAATGTCGTTGCGCATGGTGGCGTAGGTTGTCAGCACGATATCGTAGTCGGCAAAATGGTCGGTGGAACGTTGGCGCTCGAGGCCGTGGTGAGTGAGCAGCTTCAAATCCGGCGCGAAGCGTTCGCATTCTTTTTCCCAATTGAAGAGCACGGAAAGCGGAGCTACGATGAGATTGGTGCGGGGCCGCTCCGTCTCCGTCGCGACGGAAGCCGCGTTGCTTTTCTTCCGGCTCGTTTTGCGGCCGTTCGTGGCCGCGCCGTTCTGCGCTTCTTTTTCGTGCAATAAGCACGCGAGCGCTTGAATGGTTTTGCCCAGCCCCATGTCGTCCGCGAGGCAGCCGTTGAAGCCATACTCGCGCAGGAAGCCCATCCAGTTTAAGCCGAATTGTTGATAGGGCCGCAGCGTGCCGAGAAAATTCTTCGACACCGGCACTTTGGCGATGCCTTTGAAGTTGTTCAGCTTTTCCAAACGCGCGCGGAACTCGTCATCATATTGCTTATTCTCCACCTCTTCGAACAGCGCTTCAATCAATAACGCGTGCGTGCTCGCGATTTGATGTTTGCCGTTGCGCTCGTGCGAGAAATTGAAGAAATGAGAAAAGCGTTTCTCCCATTCTGCCGGCATGCGCGCGAGGCTGCCGTCGGCGAGCTTGAGAAATGTGCTGTGCTGCCGCACCGCGCTCTTCAGCTCCGCCAGCGAAAGCAGCACCCCGTCGAAATCGATCTCGAGATTCATGTCGAACCAATCGATGCCGGAAGAGACCGCGAGCTTCACGTTGGGCGCAGCACGATTGACGCGATGGTGCTTCAGCTTGTCTTCGCCGAATATTTCAAAGCCCGCAGTCGCCAGCTTGGGCAATTCGTCGAACACCCAGGCCACCGGCTCCTTCGTGGGCGCATAAAATTCCCGGCTCGCATCGAGTTGCAGGCCTGCTTTATTCAGCTCCTCATAAGCCTCGGCTTCCGCGGCGTAATCGCGTTCGACGCGCCACAAGCTCTGCTGCTGGCCGTTGTGCGCAGGGCTGACGTTGTGCGCGCTCATGCCGCTCACTTCGATTTCGCCGTAAACGAATTTCAACTCCAGGCGCAGCGCGCGGTCGTGCTCGTGCATGTACAAGCGCCGTCCGGTCAATTCCCTGGCCGTTTTGAAGGAAGGCGTGGGCGGCAATGTCAGCGCCAGATCGTGTCTGAGATGAGGGCTGAGGCCCTGCAAAAATGCGGTCACTTGTTCGCGCGGAATGCGCAATTGATAACCCGGCCGCGTAAACGGCAGCACGTACGCCGCGGGCAATGAGCTTTCGACGCGTACGATCTTGTGCTTTTGTAAAAACCAAAACGGCCGCGCCGCCAGCAGCACAAAGCTCTCGTTTAGCGGCTCGGTGTGCTCGTGCCAGTGCAGGTGCGGCGCAAAGCGATAGTATTCTTGGGGCGGCTCGCTTTCAACAAACGGCCCCTCGAGCTGAAACGAAAGCTTCCCCAAGCCGGGCGCAAAGTGCAAACGCGAGAGGGTATTGTTCGTTTCGAGGTGAAGTTCGCTTTCTAAAAATAGATCAAGCAGGTAACCGACTTCTTCGCCGTAATCGAAATCGAATTGCTCGACACTCTCATAACTATAGTAGGAGTAGTAAGAACGTTTGCCCTGCAATTTGGTGCGTTGCAGCAAATGATTGATTGCCTTAACCTCCGCCGCCGTGGCCTCCGGATTTGCAAAAAGCGTCGCATAGTTCATGCTGACCTTGCTGCGATGACCCGGCTCCCCGGTTTTCTTAATATAAATCCGCTGCGGCCGCAACGTCCACAGATCCGCTTCGAGCTGTACGATGAAGACGAGTTTGTGCGCCTGCGTTTGGGGCGCGGCCACCTCTTGCCGTACGGTGGGCAGTTCTTTGAGATAATTTTCCCAGGTGGGAGGAACGGTTACGACTTGGGTGCTGCGCTCCTTCGCTTCGAGCGCTGCCAGCAATAAGGCGACGACGTGCGCACACGGCACTTCGTGAGAATAACACGAGCAGGTGCTGCTGAGTTGGCCATTGTAGGCCTGTTGCACGGCAACTCTGCGGTCGACGTAATCCCGCACGATGCCGCGCACAGTGCCGTCGGTGTTCGCAAAAATTTTGACTGCGCCGTCTTGTAGCAGCTTGGTGGCGTAACTGAATACGGCATTCCGTGCGGCCAAACGCAGCTCGGTTTTCGTGATTTTCACGAAAGGGGCTCCCTGAAAATAAATATCGCAAAGGGTGAAGTGAACCTGGAACTTTAGAAGGTTTTAGCAGAAAAAGCAAGCGGGAATTCAGAAATTTTTCGGACGGTGTGGGAAGTTTGAATCCCAAATTTGATCTACGCCGGCCCCGCTCATTCCGAGTGTAGCACGGAAGTCTTTTCATTTTCTGCAGGCGTAGCAGAAGTTGGCGCTTGCCCGGGCGATTTCGGTGCCGCAGAATTGTCTTCCGCCATTGGTGTCGCGGGCTCGGCTTCTTCCATCTCTTCCTCATACTCTTCTTCGTTGTCTCTTGAAGTGACATACCATCCGAATCCGGCCAGAACAAGTATCGAGTATAGAAGAGAGAACATGCCGAAGCTCGGCCCGCCGGGCAAAATGGAGACGACGGGAATGACGAAAGGCAACACGCCCAATAGTGAGAAGGTGTGGCCCAACGCAAGCACGTAAGCCTTGCCCTGCACGACCAACTCCCGGTGCACGGCGCGCGAGAAGTTTTCCGGCGGCACGCGACGAAGGCGCGCTGCCAAAGGCGGAACTGCCAACACGTAAAAGCACAGCGCCGCGAGCAGCATGAGGTTGATCACAAAAAAATATTTCAGCCCTTCGAGAAATCCCAAGTCCGAGGCGTGATAATAGATCGCGGCCGAGTGTAGAGCGCTGAGCATGAGCGTGTGCCCAAGATAAAACAGCAGCGGCGCCAGCGCAAAGCTGAGCAAGATAAAATCGAGGCGGCCTACGAAATCCCGGGCAAAGTCCACGGTTGCTTCGCGGGCTAGTCGAGAGAAATGGATGACGAACTCGATAATTACGATCATAATCCACACTGGAATGCGAAACGCCAGCACGAACGGCGCAAAAAACGAGTCTTCACGGACGGGCAGAAACTCATCGAGCGAGCGCGGCACATAGTGGTCATCTTTCATGCGCAGCGCCGTGAGTACCAACAGGCTGGTGGCGACGATTTCCAATGGCAGGAAGCGCAAAACCGGCAACGTTTTCATCAACGTGATCGCGGAAAGAAGCGCGTGCACGCTCGGCACCGTGCGCGCCAAATCGCTCCAGAGTGAAAGGACAATCCAAACCAGCAGCGAAGCGATTTCAAACACGGCGCCCCACGTCGCGCAGAGCAGCGCGAATAGTTCCAGCGCCTGGCCGTGCGCGAGCTTTTCCTTTTGATCATGTGCGATCTTCACGCTCCAGCGCACGGCGCTCACGATCCAATAAACCACGAGCACCCACGCGACCAGTCCGGCAGCGCCATTGAAAGCGTAGATTTCGCTCTGTTTGGTTGAGGTCTGCAGAAGATGCACCAACAACGCCAGCACCGCGGTGACGCTCCAATTGAACGGCAAGCGCCGCGCAACATTGGGATCGGGCGAAACGACGTAGGTGCACAAAATGATTAGCGGAATTTGTACGGCGAGAAACAGCGCGGTGGTTTTGACGAAGTTGGTCAAAAGTGTGGTGACCGCCACAGTCACGACCACATACCCCAATGCCAGCCAGGTATCACCAATGAGCTTATTGAGCGGGCTATGAAACGCACCAGTAAAAGGTGCGGGCACGGACTCATAATCTTCCAAAGCGATGCGCTTGGCAGCAGCGACAGGCATTGCCGCGGAGGACGAGAGCGGTGCCGTGCCTGCTTCCGCCTCGTCACGAGTTGCGGAAGCAGCTTGGGGCTCTGGAGCGATTTCACCTTCGACCGGTGTTTTATACCAGCGCAGCCAGGCGAGGCGAAGGGCATAAAGCAGAAAAGCTCCAGCCATAGCCACGAGGATTGTCGCTAATAGCTCTTGCACATTCTTTCTCGCGCAACTTTTGAAAACGGCAATAACTGCATCGGCAGTGGTCAGTCTTTATGATCACAATCAAACTCATTGGCGACGAAGCGCACAAAAGATACGAAAAGTTTTAGTCTAGTTCGTGTGTTACGTGGCCCCGGTTTTTTTAAGCAAAGCTCTTTCAACCTTTCGGTCGCCCCAATTCGAGCGACTTGTGGCCGAACCAACGATAGAGTCCCGCGGGCAGCGAGCGTACGACACGGTAAAGAATGCTCATCTGCCAGGGATAGATATACACGTGCTTGCGTTTCGCCACGGCTTTGAGCATGAGCTGCGCCGCGGCCTCCGGCTGCAT
>JABWAN010000302.1 GCA_013361015.1 Candidatus Zhuqueibacterota bacterium
GGTTTTGATTCTCGGCGCGGCGGGCCGTGATTTTCACAATTTCAATACGGTTTTCCGCGAGGATGACAGCTACGAAGTTGTTGCTTTCACTGCCACACAAATACCCAACATTGAAGGCCGACGCTATCCTGCGGCACTGGCCGGTAGGTTATATCCCCAAGGCATCCCCATCGCAAGTGAAGAAGCACTCGAACAAATTATCCGCTCGCAAAAAGTTGATCAGGTCGTGTTTGCCTATAGCGATGTTTCACACGAATACGTGATGCATCTAGCTTCTCGGGTCGCTGCGCTCGGCGCGGATTTTCGCTTGCTCGGCCCGCGCAGTACCATGCTCGGCTCGTCGAAGCCGGTGGTCTCCATTTGCGCGGTGCGCACCGGCGCGGGCAAAAGTCCCACGAGCCGCAAGGTTGCCAAGCTGCTTCTGCAACTGGGCAAGCGCGTGGTCGCCGTGCGCCATCCCATGCCCTATGGTGATCTCTCTAAACAGATCGTGCAGCGCTTCGCCACGCTCGATGACTTGACCAAACATGATTGCACTATTGAGGAAATGGAAGAGTATGAGCCGTTCATCACCAGTGGCGTCGTCATGTATGCTGGTGTAGATTATGAGAAGATTTTGCGGCAAGCCGAGCAAGAGGCCGAGGTGATCGTTTGGGATGGTGGTAATAACGATCTGCCGTTCTTCAAGTCGGACTTCGAGATTGTGGTGGCGGACCCGCATCGCCCCGGTGATGAGCTTTCGTACTGGCCGGGCGAGGCGAACTTCCGGCGCGCTGATGTCATTATCATCGGCAAACAAGGCTCAGCTACGCGCGGAGGCATTGGCGCGGTGCGGAGCAACGCCGCGCATTGCAATCCCACGGCTAAAATCGTCAATGCCGACATGAGCATCATCGTCGAAAACGGCGCGGCCATTCAAGGCAAGCGCGTGCTCGTAGTGGAAGACGGACCGACGCTCACGCACGGCGGCATGAAATACGGCGCGGGTATCATCGCTGCGCAACTGCATGGCGCAACCGAAATCGTCGATCCACGGCGCCATGCTGTGGGTGAAATCGCCGAAACGTTCCGGCGCTATCCCGGCACCGGCCCGCTCTTGCCGGCGATGGGCTATGGCCATCAACAAATGCATGATCTCGCAGCAACGATTGCCGCAGTCGATTGCGATCTCGTGTTGATCGCCACGCCGATTGATTTGCGTCGCGTGGTGCAAATTCAAAAACCCTCCCTGCGTGTGGGATATGAATTGGTCGAGATCGGCGAACCTACGCTTGCGCAACTTTTGCGAAGATTTTTGGAGGGGCACCAATGAAAGCGCAAGTTATTCGCACCTTTGCAGAACTGGCTCGGCTCGAGGTGGCTGCACTGCCGCCGCGCCGCGAGCCGCAACGCATTCTCATGTGCACACCCGAGTATTTTGAAGTAGTCGACGTGAAGAATCCGCACATGGAAGGCAAAATCGGCACCGTCGATCAACGCAAAGCCGTAGTGCAATGGGAAGAGTTGCGCCGCACTTTCCTGCAAACCGGACACGAAGTTGTTACCCTCGCAGGACAAGAAGGTCTCGAAGACATGGTCTTCGCGGCGAACCAAACATTGGTGGGCATGACTGCGGAAGGCCAGCCTTATGTGTTACTGAGTTGTATGACGCACGCATCGCGCCAGCGCGAAGTGCCTTACTACCGCAAATGGTTCGAATCGCGTGGGTATCACATCTACACTTTAACGAAAGAAGCCGAACGTTTCGAGGGGCATGGCGATGCGCTGTGGCATCCGGCCAAGCAATTGCTGTGGGGCGGTTATGGGCATCGCAGTACGCTCGCAGCTTATGAGCAAATCGCAGCCACGCTGCACGTGCCCGTGATTGCGCTCGAGTTGATCGATCCAAACTTTTACCATTTGGATACGTGCTTCTGCGTGCTCAGCGACGACACGGTCTTGATTTATCCCGGCGCTTTCACGGTGGAGGATCGTGCGATGATTGCGCGTTTGTTTTCGCACGTGCTCACCGTGAGCGCAGCCGAAGCCACGCGCTGCTTTGCGTGCAATGCCGTTGCGCTCGATGCGCACACCGTGATTCTCCAACGCGGCGCGCGCGAAACCGTCGCACTGCTGCGCGCGCACGGTTTTACTCCCATTGAGGTCGAAACCGGCGAGTACCTCAAAAGCGGCGGCTCGGTTTTTTGTATGAAGACAATGATTTATTGAATAGGAGGCGTTATGTTGAGGCGCATCGTTTCAGCATCGCTGTCAGCAATGCTTTTGGCATGCACACCGATTTTTCCACAAGGGAGATTGGGCGAAGCTCCGCAGACAGTGCGTCTCAGTTCCGCACAGGGTACGGCAATGGGCCTGACCGGAGCAGCATACAGCGAGGGTTTGTTTTCTGTCGCAGCAAATCCCGCGGGGCTGGCTTTTCTGAAAAAGTTAGAGCTTGGTTTCTCGCACTATCCCGGAGTCTCTTCTTCTGATGATGAAGAATACTTCAATCAAGAAACGTTTGCGGTTGCGCTACGAGTGCACAACAATACGGTGGTCAGTTTCAATTGTCTCCACTTTGACTACGGCAATGAGGGATCGGGCTTAAGAATACCTGGCGTATCAGCCTCGCATTTGATTACGTGGGGCCAGAACCTTTTTTCTCTGGGAATGACGGCCAAATACTTTGATGAGAGGATCGATGATTTCAAAGCGAATGTTTTTTGGTTTGATGTCGGCGCGCGATACAAATTGCTCGGTGCGAACCGCGAGAGTTTGAGCTTGGGCCTTTCCCTTTCGAATGTGGGGAAGGATTTGAAGGACGAAAGCGGTTTTGTATTTGCCACGCCTTTGAAGCTGCTCCGCGCCGGAATGGCTTATCAAACGCGAAGAATTGGCGACTCTATTTTGAACATGCTGGCAACGATTGAATATCAAAGAAGCCTGAGAAAGGAGGAGACCTCCCGGTATTCCCAGTATTATCGCTGGCATCATCTGGGCACGGGCTTGGAAGCGCGTTTCAGTGATTATTTGTTTGGGAGAATTGGATACAATTTCGACCTTGCCGACGTAGAGAACAAAACGCGAGGCCTCACGTACGGCCTCGGTTTCACAACGCCAGAAAAGTTTTCGAAGAGCATTCCCATCTTTGTGTCCTTGTCCTATGGACGAAGCCTAATGCGCCTCCGCGATTACGATCAGAATGCATTCAATGTTGAGATAGGATTCGAACCTTAGCGCCGTCACTGTTCTGGAGTGGGCGCGCACCGTAAAAGCGAAAGCATGCTGCAGGCGCATTTAACAAATAAAGCGGATACGGCAGGTTTTGCCCGCTTTATTCGTTAATCAGCTTGCGGCATGTTTTTCTTCGCTTCAAAATCACTCCCCACTCTGCTGTTTGCGGCTCAAATAATAGAGCCGCAGCACGTGCAGTTCATCGAAGCTCACTTTGCCGTCGAGCGCATCGAACACCGGCCGAAGAAAATTCTCGCCCAACTTTTCAAAAGCTGCGAGCACTTTGTTGCGCTCCTCCAAAGAGAGTTGCGAATACTCCGCAAAGCCTTCCGCGCGTAATGCCCGGCCTTCGCGCACACTTTTAAACAAATGCTCCAAAATCGTTACGGGTTTGATGCCAAATTGCTGCACCAAATCCGCAATCGATTTTCCCGCGTTGTAAGCGTCAGTAATGAGTTGTGCTTTGGAAGCGGAGGTTGCCCTCGGCGAAGTGGCCGCAACGGTTTTCGTGGACGCGAACCGTTCCTGCAAACCATGCTCGCGGCAGTAGCGCGAAATTTCTCGCAGGAACTCCGCGCCGTATTTCTCCAGCTTCGCCTCGCCGACTCCGTGAATGCGCCGCAGGCTCGTGCGCGCTTGCGGAAAATAACTTGCCATCTCGATGAGCGTTTTGTCGGCAAAGACGACATAGGGCGGAACGTTTTGCGCGTCCGCCAAGTCTTTGCGCAAGGCGCGCAGGCGCTCGAATAGCTCACGATCATATTCGAGACGCTCTTCCTGCTCAGGCGCAATCTTAGCCTGCTCGGCCTGCACGGTGCCGTAAACCTTTTCCTGCCCGCGCAAAACTTCGTGAGCTTTGGGTGTGAGCTTCAAGCTGCCATAATCGAAATCTTGTACCAGCAAACCCTTCTGCAAAAACTGGCGCGAGAGATGAAGCCACTGCGCTTTGGAAAAATCCTTGCCGATGCCATAGGTCGAAAGATTGCCGTGCCCGTGCTTCAAAACTTTTTCAGCGTGTGAGCCGCGCAACACTTCAATGACATGATTGGCGCCAAACAGTTGTCCCGTGCGCGCCACGCACGAAAGAAATTTCTGCGCTGGAATCGTGATTTCAACTTGCTCCTGTTTTCCGTTGAGACAATTGTCGCACATGTTGCAAGGTGTGTGCGTGAAGTCTTCTCCAAAATAGGCCAGCAACGGCACGCGCCGGCATTGCTCGCTTTCGGCATAACCGAGCATGATATTGAGATGATAGTTCGCAACTTGCTTCTCTTGCCCGCTCTTTTGGTCGATCAAATACCTGATCTTGGCAATGTCGCCATAGCCGAGCAGCAACAAACAATGCGCGCGCAAACCGTCGCGGCCCGAGCGGCCGATCTCTTGATAGTATGACTCGAGATTTTTGGGAAGATCATAGTGCACGATGAAGCGTACGTTCGATTTGTTGATGCCCATGCCGAACGCAATCGTCGCAACGATGATCGGCACGTTGTCGCGAATAAACGCTTCCTGGTTGCGGGTGCGCTCTTCATCGGATAAACCGGCGTGATAGGGCTTCGCGGCATAGCCGTGTTGTTGCAGCGCCTCCGCCAGTTCATCCACTTGCCGCCGCGAGAAGCAATAAATGATGCCGGATTGCTGCGCGTGCTGTTGTAAAAACTCCAGGGTCTGGGCAAGCGGATTCTGCTTCGGCGCGACGCGCAGTAAAAGGTTCTCGCGATTGAAGCTGGCAATGAACTGTTGCGAGGCGTTGAAGCTGAGTGTGGCGCAAATGTCGGCGCGCACTCTCTGCGTCGCCGTGGCCGTGAGCGCGAGGCACACCGCCTCAGGGAAACGTGGGCGACAAGCGACGATCTGGCGATACTCGGGCCGGAAATCGTGGCCCCATTCCGAAATGCAATGCGCCTCATCAATTGTGAGGCAATCGACTTTGACGGAAGCAAGGAGCGCGAGCGTTTTGGGTTTCAAAAGCGTTTCAGGCGCAACGTAGAGCAGTTTGATTTCACCGCGCGCCACACGCGCACTATTCTGTTGATAAAGCTCCGGCGTGAGCGAGCTGTTCAAATACACGGCTGCCACGCCGAGTTGCTGCAACTGTGCGACTTGATCTTGCATCAACGAGATGAGCGGCGAGACCACGACGGTTAATCCTTCAAAGAGCAGCGCGGGAAGCTGATAGCAAAGCGACTTGCCGCCGCCGGTGGGCATGACCACGAGCGTATCCTGCTTGTGGAGAACGTTGGCGATAATCTCCTTTTGCAACGGACGAAACTCGTCGTAGCCAAAGACTTCTTTGAGAATGGTTTGAGCGCGCGTGATCAATGTCTTACCTTCGTTTGATGCACTATAATATCTTTCGCCAAGTGATAAACTAGGAACGATGAAGAAATCTTTTCTTGATTTCCGGCTTTGTGATTTTACCCATGGCATTGCGCGGCAAGTTTTCGACGACGAGCAGGATACGCTTCCGTTGCGCGTCCGCGAAGTCCATGAGTTGCGCCAAGGCACGCTCACGGAGACGATCCTCATCGCCTTCATTCAGCAAGTCCGTATGCACGGCGCGCCACTCCTGCGAATCCATTTGGCGCGCCAGATGAAAGATAGCCTCCAGCCAGAATTCCCCCGGCGTGGACACCTGATAGCTTTCTTCCGCAAACACGATGGGATACCAATGCCGATTCAGTTCGGGGTCTCGCCGGATTTCCGCTACGACCCGGAGCACGAGGGTGGTCTTGCCGATTCCGCGCGGGCCCGTGATGAGCACGTGCTGATTGGACGGCCCCGTGTTTTCGCGGACAGCCTGCATGACCAATTGCAGGTCCGCATGGCGGACCACAAAGGAGTCCACGAGTTCCTGTTCCGTGAGGAACGCCGGGTTCGTCTTCATCGTTCGCGGAGCCATCGGCTAGACACCCCGCTCCAGCACGGGCGTGAAGAACTCTTTGTAACGTTTCTCCCACCAATCGCGCAGGAGGTGCGATACGAAGGAATACCCCTGGCCGTCTGGATCATGCTCCAGGTAGCCGTCATGTTCGAGAACGTTGAGAACGGTCCGCTGGGCCTCCAGGGCGTCGAAACCGCCCGCGCCATACAGATCCCGGAACGCGGCCATCGCCTCGCGTGAGAGGATGCGGGTCACGGCGGCTTCTGTCAGCATCTCCAAAGCCATGCGGTATTCCGCGTCTCCAAGTACAGACTTCAAGCGTTCCTCGTAATGGGTCAATTCCGCGTGGCCGCGAATGCTCAGCATCTCGTCCCTGTAGACGTCTTCGACCTCATCCTTGAAGAACTCCATCCGCCCGCGCCGGACGCACCGTTCATACACATGTGCGAAGAACATCTGGACGTGGTGCGGGATGCAACACGCGAGCCGCCGGACCATTTCCGCGGCGGCCCCTTCCCCCAAGTTGACCTGGTACTCGTTCGCCAATGCCTCAATGCATTGCTCCGCTGTCTGCGGGTCCCAGGGCTTCAGTTCAAAGGACTGGAAGGTGTTGAGCGTTGCGCTGATACCTGCCTGGTGGAGAACCGGTTCGAAGCCGATGCTGCCTGACACAACGAAGCGTATCTTGCCTTTGTGGCGGATGGTGTTCTCACGCAGCCACGACATGAAGGCATCCGCCTCGACGCGGCGCGCTGGCGTGATAGTGCCCTCGTCT
>JABWAN010000303.1 GCA_013361015.1 Candidatus Zhuqueibacterota bacterium
GGACATGATTTTGCCCATAACTTTGCCGACTTCGCCTGCCCCAGTGGCGCCGACCTCTTTGATCGCAGCTGCGATGATCGCAACAATCTCTTCCTGCGTCAAACCCTTCGGCAAATATTCCGAAATCACGGCCAGCTCGGCCGCTTCTTTCTCGGCCAGATCTTGGCGCCCGGCTTTGGTATACGCTTCAATCGCTTCGCGGCGCTTTTTGGCGGCGCTGACGAGCACGCCGACTTCTTCCTCCGCGCTCGGCTCGTGTTGTTGATTGATGCGAAAGTCTTTCAATTGGCCGCGCAACAAACGCACGGTTTCCACACGAACCTTGTCGCCACTCTTCATGGCGGTTTTCAGATCTTCGCTGAGTTTATCCAAAAGCGCCATCGTGTTTCTCCTCAAATACCAAATCTGCGCCGCATCTATGAACGCGCGAGTGCTATTGATTTTCCAACATGGACAGCCGACGCTGTTTGCGTTGCGCGAGCTTCAGTTTGCGCTTTTTCTTTTCGCTCGGTTTTTCAAAGTGCTTGCGTTTTCTTAGCTCCGACATCAATCCCGCCTTCTCACAAGCTTTGGTAAAGCGCCGCAACGCCTTTTCAAAACTTTCATTGTCACGAACTTTTACACCAGTCGGCATAAGCTTGAACAACCTCCTTGCAATAGATGGATGAAGACATTACTTGATTGGTTTGCTCTACGGGCGGTCAAAATATTAAGAACACCCCAGAGATGCAAGAGATTTCTCCGTAACTTCAAGCCTTGCACGGTTTGCAAGGCTTCTTCATAGTTGCCCAAAGAGCGTCAACAGCTTGGTGATCGCCACGATTCCGGCGGTTTCTGCCCGCAAACGACGCGGCCCCAAACTCATGAGCTGAAAGTTGCCGTCCTTGGCGCGCTGCAACTCATTGTCCGTAAAACCGCCCTCCGGACCAATGGCCAGCAAGACCCGCCGCGGAGGCGGAGTTGCAATGGGAGGCCGCAGCGTATCGTCGTTGCCTTCGTGCGCAAGGAGGCGCAGTTGATAATTGCGTCCCTGCTGGCACATGGCTTCAAAAGAGAGTGGCGCGTTGATCACCGGACAGAACGAACGGCAGGATTGTTTCATCGCGGCCAGCGCTAGTCTGCGCCAGCGCTCTAGTTTGCCGGTTCCGGCTTCGACCTCGCCGCGCTCGCAGAGCAATGGCATGAATTCCGAGGCGCCAATTTCCGTGGCTTTTTCGATTAGCCAGTCAAAGCGCGAGCCTTTGGGAACGGCTTGTGCGAGCGTGAGGTGGACATACGGCTCGCCATAGCGCCGAACTTTTTTCAGAATGCGCGCGCGCGCGCCATCGCGGTCAATGGCAATAATCTCGCTGTCAACCGCAGCCACGCCCGCACCATCGACAATGGTGATGCGATCGCCGACTTTGTGATGCAGCACGCGGGTGAGATGATGCAATTCGTCATCAACGAGCGTGACGATATCACCTTTAAAGTTTTGAGGAGAGGCAAAGAAGATTTCTCGACGCGACATGGGTGAAAGGCACTCGAATTTGAAAAGGCAAAAGTGGTTGCTTTGTTTAAGCGCCGCAATGATAGAAATTATCCGCTCGCGACGCAACAAATTTGTTGAAGAGGTTATCGAAAATTTCGTTTGTCGATATTGGCCTGCCACACACGCAGAAAATTTTCACCTGCGAGTTTGCGAATGTCGCTTTCCGAATAACCCAGTCGCAACAATTCCGCCGTGAGCTTTGGGTAGCACGTCACATCCTCCAGCCCGAGAGGAACGACGTCGATGCCGTCAAAATCGCTGCCCAAACCGACATGCTCAATGCCGAGGAGCTGCACCGCATAATCGATATGTTTGATGAGATCGCCCACCGTCGCGTTTGTGATTGGAGACTCGGTGCGAATTCGCTGCAATTCCATTTCCAAACGTGCCGCATCGTCTTGGAACGTTTGCCGCGCCTCCGCGATTTTACGCTCTTGCCGCACCACGGAGGATTGAAACGCTTCGCTCAGAAAGAACGATCCGAAATTGAGGCACACGATGCCGCCATTTTTCTTAATGGCCACCAGCATCGAGTCCGAAAGGTTCCGCTGCATGCGGCGAAACTTGCGCAAACTCGAGTGCGAAGCAATGACCGGCGATTGCGTGAGCGCGAGCACTTGCCAAAACGCCTCATCGGAAATATGCGACACGTCAATCATCACGCCGAGACGATTCATTTCGCGTACGACTTGTTCGCCAAATTCCGACAGGCCTTTGTGCGTGCGTTGGCGATCATACGACGAATCGGAAATATGATTGTCCTTCGAGTGCGTGAGCGTAATATAGCAAATGCCGCGCTGCGCCAGCTCGTGCAAATTCTGCAAGTCATTGCCAATCGGGCTAGCATTCTCCAGGCCCAAAATAATCGCATGCTTGCCGGATTGCACAATGCGTCGCACCTCGTCGGGGGTGAAAGCTTGCGCCGCCACACCGGTGTTTTGCGCGAGAATCTTGTCGATGAGCTTGAGAATGCGCTGCGCTTCGGCATAGGCTGCACTCTTGCCGTTCGCTCTCGTGGGCGAGCTGTTAAATCTGCTGGCGACATAAACCGCAAAGACCGAAGCATCCAACCCGCCTTCACGTGCGCGCACAAAATCAAAATGCCCTTTCGAGAGCCGTTGGGAAATGTCACCGCCCGTGCGCGTGAGGCGATAGGGCGTATCAATGTGCGCATCAAGCACAAGCGCGTTTGCGTGAATCGCTAGGGCTCGTCTCGCAAGCTCGGCGCTTGCGTTCCCGCTCGGGGGTAAAGTGCTCTGCGCCCACGCGGTGGCCGCGAACAAGAAGATTGCACAAAACAGTCTCATTGGATGTCCGTCACAATTTGGAAAATTCTTTCCTGCACACTGCCTCACTTCACGTGACGAAGAATACTTCGGGCAAGTGTAAAAGTCCACGCAAAATTTTTACGCGCTGAAAGTGTTAATGCAGAGACTGATGGGAAGATTTCTAAACACGGGAGACACAGAGGCGAGCCGGACTTTAATTTCACTTTTGCTGGAGCCATCCGTTCCGTCTGTGTGCTCCGTGTTCAGGAAAACGACTGAGAGGAGGCCGCATTGAGGCGAATACGCAAATGCGCTTTACTTTTGCTCCGGCGGCATGATGCCTTGAATGTTCTCCTCAATTTCTTCGCGGCGGCGAATGGAAATTGTGCCCCATTTGATGAGCCACGGGCTTCGAGAGGAAGTTGGTTCGCACGGCGGGCATTTCCGTTCATCGTTCCGAAGCAACGGCGCCACTTTCGCAACGACGAAAGCAATAGCGGCGGTGAAAAGCACGATGGTCACGGTCAGCGAAGAATCGTTCATTGGCGTGCTCCCAAATTTTAAGGTGTTCAAACAACAACGGACGGGTTTATCGAAGAGGACGCCGAAACGGTGGGTTTCATCACAGAAAGTTTTTGCGCCGAGAGAGTGCGATTTGTCTACGGTGTGACCATTTCCCCCATCACGTGCGCGGCTTGGGCCTGTGTGACCCGCGCATGTACTAGTTGATTGTGCGACAAACGTGGGTCTTCCAAAACCATTCTCACATAGTTGTCGGTATAGCCTGCCCAGCGACCGTCCGCTTCTTGTTCTTCGGTCAGAACACGCAACGTTTGGCCCACGCTGCGTTCATAAAACTGCCTTTTCTTTTGCTCGGAAAGTTCATGCAGGCGAGCACTGCGCGCCTTTTTTTTCTGTGAAGAGACGTGGTTTGCATATTTGCTCGCCGCCGTGCCGTCGCGCTCTGAGAACGTGAAGACATGGGCATACGCCAATGGCGCGTTCATGAGCAAATCACAGCTTGCCTGAAATGCGGCTTCGGTCTCATTGGGAAAGCCGATCATCATATCGGTCGCGATCAGCGCATGAGGAATGCGGCGCTGTGCATGTTCGATGAAAGCTTCAAACTCGCTGCGCGTGTAAAGGCGTTTCATCGCAGCGAGCACGGCATCATCTCCGCTTTGCACGGGTATGTGGAGGTGTGGGCAGAGCACATCTGAATCGGCCATGAGATCAATCAACTCATACGGAATCGTCGTCGGCTCGATGCTGCTAATGCGCAGCCGTTTCAACGCGGGAATGGTGAGCAGCATTTTGACGACGTCGAGAAAAGTTTTTTCTTCGAACGAATACGTGCCGATGTTCACGCCGGTGAGCACAAGCTCTTGATGGCCCGCGTTGATGAGTTGCAAGGCCTCGCGTTGAATATCCCAAAACGCGCGCGAGCGTGCGCGCCCTCGCGCAAATGGAATCACGCAGAAGCTGCACATGAAATCACAGCCGTCTTGGATTTTGAGATTCGCGCGCGTCGTCGGTGCGGACAAATCGTTCGCCGCAATCGTGAACGGGTCTTTGGTCATGCGCGAACGCACGAGGCGCGGCTCGGGCAGTTTCAGCGGCTCATCAATGAAGTCAAGCACGCGCAGCTTGTCTTGCGTGCCGATGATCAAATCGATCCCTTCGATTTGTTTGAGCGCCTCGGCGCCGATCTGCGCATAACATCCCACAACCGCGACGAACGTGTTCGGATTGCGCCTGAGCACTTGCCGCACAAGCTGCCGGCATTTGCTGTCCGCGCCCTCCGTGACCGTACACGAATTGATCACGCACACGTCGCTCGCCGCGCGCTCATCGACAATATCATATCCCTGCGCGCGAAAACGATTCGAAATCAGCGCGGTCTCCGCTTGATTCAAGCGGCAGCCGAGGGTGTGGAAGGAGGCTTTGAGGTTCATGGTTGAAATATACTTGTCCGGAAAATGCTTGATGCAACGCAATGCTTGCGGGCAAAATAAGCATGCTCACACAGACAAACAAGTTTGAAATCGCCGTTGCGGTGGAAAAAATTGCATTTCGAAAAAAAAAGAGTATCGTGCCGGGGTTCAAAAGAGCTTCCGTGGGGTTTTATGAAAGGAAAAACTTATGCCCGCTTCGCAGATTTTAAGCCTCGACAAGTTTCTTTCCAATGCGCATGAGCTTGTCACGCTACTGGACGCGTCGCAGAGTCATTTCATATTGACGAAAGAAGACAACGCCGTTGCCGTTGTGCAAGGCGTGAAAGAGCATCAAAAGCTGCTCGATGCCTTGCTGATGCTCAAGCTGATCGTGCAGGGTGAAAAGGACATTCAGTCCGGAAGAGTGAGCAAACAAGAGAAATTTTTTAAGCGACTGCGCCAGCGCTTGGAGTCAAAAAGGTGAATGGCCTCTATTCGGCATCGCATGCTATCTCGAATGAATCTACAAAAGCGGAGCTTGTATTTGACAAGAGGCTTGGGCATTTTGATACACAAGCTTCAACGAATTTCAATCAAAACCAACCTTGCGAGGAAGCAATGACCAAAGTCCTCCACGCCGTTTTTGACGGCAAAGTATTTCAGCCCAAAGAGCCTATCGATCTCGCTCCCAATACGAGTTGGATTTTGCTCGTGACGAGCGATGCTCTCAAGTTCCCGACCGAGCCTGCGCCGCACCCGTTCGAGCGCACCGGCGCACTGGCAACCGATATGGGTCCTGCAGATTTGTCCGAACGGTTTGATTACTACATCGGCCGGCGATAGAAAGAATATCGACTCGCTTTACTTCCTGCTTGCCCGCCTTCATTTCGCCCGCCTGCCTATTTGAAGATAACCGGCAATACTTTGGGTGAAATAAAACCCCTCTCCAAATATTCAATTTTGTTCCGGCCGATTTTGACAATCTTGCCCATTCGCGCTCTTTTGGTTTTGAGCAAATCCACCTGGCAGCACTTTCGGAGCAAAGTCGGGATTTCCGCGTGCTGGTCGTCGCGCAGCGCAAAATAGAGAATGCAGTATTGCGGATGGCAATAACGGCTGTTCCAAAAGCCGCTATCGATGGTAACAAAGGCGGTGTGTTTGATCCGTTGAAGGAGTGACCCGATGCGATCGTCTTTGATCACCTCGTCGGGGCGTAATTCATCGATGCGTTTGACGGAAGCCCATTTGCGAATGGGGAAGACCACTCGGTCAAAAGGCAACTGCTCGTCGATGATGAACTGGCTCACGCCGCTTTCTTTCGGGTGGGATAGCTTTTTTGCACGAGCCGAGCCGCGAAGCGAATCGCCTCCTCAACCGCCGGCTTTTGCAAGCGCGGCCAGTTTCGCAAAACGTCGCTCATCGAATCGCCCATGGCCAGATAGGTTAAAACGGTTGCAACTGGAATGCGCGTGCCCTTGAAGGTGAGCTTGCCGTGGCAGATTTCAGGGTCCACCACCAAATAGCGGCCGATCTCTACATGAGTTTTTTCGTCCGTTTTCATTATCTTTTGCTCTTGAATGATTCTTTTGCCGAGAGTTTTTTTGCAAAATAAGCACGTCAACCTAGACAAGCAAGCTTGAAATCGGTAAGCAGAGGCTTTTCAAAAAAGATCGAGGCCGCTCTCCCGCAACGGTGGGATCGCTCTGCAAAAGCAACAGCCAAAGATTAATAATCAAAAAAGACAAATGATCAAATAACCCATGATTGTCCTCAGCGCACCAAACGGACGTAGAGATCGTAGCCGACACCGAGGTGGTAGCAACTCCCGCCGTAGAAACTGACCACCCACGCCGCGCCCGGCGCATATTTATCGGACGTCCAAATCCACCTTTGCCTGCGGTCAAAAATTTTATCGATATACAAATCGCCGGACTTCCTCGGCTCCATCAACGACATGGCCTCTTCGACCGTGGGCAAACGCCAATTCGCATAGCCTCCCAATTTTTTACTATTCATCTCCGCAACGTACTCTTGCGCTTGTACAAGGGTCATATACTCGTCCGAGCCACCTTGTTGCCAGCGCAAGCCCGTGGCACGATCGAAAACAACTTGAC
>JABWAN010000304.1 GCA_013361015.1 Candidatus Zhuqueibacterota bacterium
GGTCAACCGCACGCCGCCGCGGTGCTGGCGAAGCACGAGGCGCAAAGCACCAACTCGGAAGACGGCGTCTGGGCCGCGCAAGCCATGGCCGCAGCCGTGAGTGTTGCGTGCGCCGGTGTGCAAGTTGAAGAAGTGATTTCCGTCGCGCAATCTTATTTGCCCCGCGACTCATGGATTCATCGCAGCGTGAATGAAGCTCTTTCAATGTGTGAGACGAACAGGCCTTTGCTCGAAAATATTCCGCGACTGCACGAGACCGTGAGCAACCGTGTTTACAGTCACGGCACCGCCGCGCCCGAAACATTCGCGCTCACACTTGCAATCTTCAAATTAACGCAAGGCAATTTTGAGACAGCAGTTTTTATGGCGAATGGTTTTGCGAAGAATGCGGACTCGGTTCCGGCGTTCGTCGGCGCTTTGTGCGGCGCGATGAGTGACGAAGAAAATTTCTTTCCAGCGTGGCAACGTGGAATTCAACGCCTGCGCGGCATTTGTATTCCCGCATTGGCAGGCGTGGATTATTTGGCGCTAGTGGAGCAACTCGTGATGGTGATAGATGAACCATGAAGATCAGTTGGATTAGCCCCGAAGATTTGTTGCGTTATGAATTGCAGCAACAAAGAGAGGAAGGTAAAGACGTTGCCGCAGGGCAAGCGCGTTGGGAAAAAATTCAGCGCGACGCGAAAGATGAGGCCGAGCTGCGAAAGCAGGCATTGCAACTTTTAGATGAACTGAACAGCGTCGCGCCTAGGAATGAATTAATTCATAACGAGCCTTCTGAACTTGAAGAGATTCTAACGCAACGCCCGAATGCGACGCTGGCATTGCCGCAGCTTTCGCTTTCAGAGGAAGAATTATATGATCGCATTCTCGGCGGTTGGCTAGGGCGTGCGGCAGGCTGCTTGTTGGGCAAGCCCGTGGAAAAGTATTCGCGCGAAGTGATCAAAGAAATTTTGCAATCCAATGGCACGTGGCCGCTGTCGGATTACATCACAGCGCGTGGCATTCCCGAAGCTTTGCTCAAAAAATATCCGTGGAATCGCCACAGCGGCAAAGAGAGCTTGAAAGAGAATATCGCGTGCATGACCGAAGACGATGACATGAATTACGCCATGCTCAATCTGCACGTGCTCGAAAATTTCGGGCAAGATTTTTCGACGGAGAATATTGCTGAGTCGTGGTTGAGCCTCATGCCCGTGCTCTCTACTTTTACCGCGGAGCGCGTCGCTTATTTGAATCTGCTCGCGGGCCGTCGCCCGCCGCAAACCGCAACGCACCGCAATCCGTATCGCGAATGGATTGGCGCACAGATTCGCGCGGACGTGTGGGGCTGGACCGTGCCGGGCGAGCCGCAGCTTGCGACTGCGCGTGCATGGCGCGATGCGCGGTTGAGTCACGTGCGCAACGGCATTTATGGCGAAGTGTTTTTTGCCGCTGCCATTGCAGCAGCTTTTCATGCGAAGAGTATCGCGCAAATCATCACGCAAGGCTTGGCACAGATTCCACAGCACTCGCGGCTTGCGCACGCGATCCAATTTGTTCTTTCATTACACGAACAAGAGCCGCAATGGGAACGCGCGGTTGATCGACTCTATGAAAAATTCGGGCAGTATCATTGGGTGCATGTCCTCAACAATGCGGCGTTGGTTGTCGCGGCGTTGCTCTATGGCAAGGACGATTATGAAAAGACGATTTGCAACCTCGTCATGGCCGGCTGGGACACGGACAGCAACGGCGCGACCGCAGGCGCGATTCTCGGCACGAGGCACGGCGCGCACAGGCTACCGGCAAAATGGATAACGCCGCTGCAAAACAAAATTCGCAGCAGCATGAAAGGATTTGATAACGCAACGTTCGATGATCTCGCGCGGCGCACTTTGCAGCAAGCTTCGTTGTTTCACAATGACTCTTTCTGAGCAGAAATAGTTCTTCCCCTCATCTCTCTAGTTATCTGTCATTCAGGAGGAATCTTTTTTGGCATAACCACGGCGGTTTGTCTGAAAAAGATTCTTCCTGAATGACGACACTAGAGCGTGATTGCAGAAATTGAACGTAAAATTTCATTACACGGGAAAGTATCATGCAATCTCTTTCGCAATTACTTTCAAATCGCGAGTTGCTATGCGACCGCGCCTATGGCTGCCTCATCGGCTTGGCCATCGGCGATTCCTTCGGCGACGCGGCGCGCACGGCGGATAATCATTTCTTGTATGGCATCACCACGAATTTTCGCGCGGGCGTGCCTGCACCGGGCACCGATGATACGGAGTTCGCATTGCTCACGGCGCACGCGCTCATTCAAGCGCGCGGCGAATTAACCGCTGCGCATGTGCTCGAAGCTTGGCGCGCGCACGTGCTTGCACTCACAACACTGCCGCGCGGCGGCGCGAGTGAACGCGAGGCTGCGGCGAATATTCGAAGAGGAATCTTGCCGCCGTTATCGGGACAATACAATTCGCATTACATGAGCGACGGCGCGGCGATGCGCTCTGCGCCGATCGGCATCGTGTGCGCCGGCGATCCCGAGCGCGCCGCACGCTTGGCGGAAATCGACGCGAGCCTCAGTCACTGGCGCGACGGCATTTGGGGCGCACAAGCCGTGGCAGTGGCGGTTGCTGTGGCAATGGCCGGCGGTTCGTGCGATGAGATGATTGAAGCCGCGTTGCGCAGCATTCCCAACGACTCATGGCTGCATCACAATATGACCAAAGCGTTGCAGATTATCGCAGCGCATGCTTCATGGGAAGAGGCTTGGATGCCGCTGCACGAGGCATTGTGGACCGAATACAAAGCCGTGGTGCCCGAAGCCGTGGCCTCGGCGTTCGCGGTTTTTAAATTGACCAAAGGAGATTTTCGGCAAGGCATTTTGTTGGGCGGAAATTTCGGGCGCGATGCCGATACGATTGCCGCCATCGTCGGCGCATTGAGTGGCGCGCGCCACGGTGCGAGCGCGACTCCGGCGCATTGGATTGAAAAGGTGCGGATCGCTGCGGGCACGTGTCTTCCCTTCACCAAAGGGATGGAAGTGCAACGCGTGGCGCAACAGCTTGTTGAGTTGATCAAATGAAAACTCTTGAAGCAAATGCGCACGCCTCTGCGGGCAAAAGAGGCGAAGGCGTACGCTCGGATTGTTACGTTGAAATCGCCGCGGCTGTGAGCGGCGGCATTCAAATCGAATTGCAAAGCAAAGTGGCCGCGCTCTATGGCGCGAAGATTGAGCAACTCGCGCGCGAGGCCTGTTGCTTTTATGGCATCGAACACGCCGCGCTTCAAATTGAAGACGGCGGTGCGTTGCCGTTCACGCTGGCTGCTCGGCTTGAAGCTGCGATCAAACGCGCGTGGCCCGATCGTCAAGCTGCATTTCGGTTATCACAGAATGCCCAAGTTTTTTTTCCATCAAAAAAAGAACGGCTGCGAAGAACGCGATTATATCTTCCGGGTAATGAGCCGAAATTTTTTGTGAACGCCGGATTGCATGAACCCGACGCGATCATTCTGGATTTGGAAGACAGCGTTGCGCCCAGCGAAAAAGACGCCGCGCGCATATTAATTCGGCACGCGCTGCAGCACGTGGATTTTCGCGAAGCGGAACGTATGGTGCGTATCAACGCCGGTGAAATGGGCAAAGAGGATTTACGCGAGGCGGTTCCGCACGGCGCGCAAACGATTCTCATTCCCAAATGCGAAAGTGCAGAGCAAGTGCGCGACGTTGCAGAAGTCGTGGCTTCAATTTGCCGGCAATACGAATTGGCGCACGAGATTTTTTTAATCCCGATTATTGAAAGCGCGGCCGGAGTGCTGCACGCTTTCGAGATTGCACAAGCGAGTGATAAAAACTGCGGCCTCGCATTCGGTTTGGAAGATTATGTCGCCGACCTGGGTGCGGCAAAAACTGCAGCGGGCATGGAAAGCCTTTTTGCGCGCAGTATGATTGTGAACGCAGCCAAAGCCGCCGGCCTGCAAGCGCTCGATTCAGTATTCGCCGACGTGAACGATGCCGAAGGTTTGCAAGCAAGCACACGCGCCGCCAAAATGCTCGGCTTCGAAGGCAAGGGCTGCATTCATCCGCGCCAGATTCGCGTCATTCACGAAGCGCTCGCGCCCTCATTGGAAGAAATCGAAGAGGCGCAACGTATCGTCGCTGCGTTTGAAGAGGCGCAACAGCAAGGCCTCGGCGTTGTTGCGCTGGGCACGAAAATGATTGATGCGCCCGTGGTGAAACGCGCGCGGCAAATTCTCGAAAGCGCGCGGCGCAATAATCTCATTCGATGAAGCTCATTTCATGAAGACCTCGTTCATTAAAAACGCTGCGGGGCGGCTTGTGCCTTCGCGCATCAACGGCGAAGAGCACGTTCCGTTTCAAGGCCTCAATCGTCGTCGCCCGCAAGGCCGCAAAGCGCGGCCGCTGATTCGAACGTGCGTGGATTATCCTGCGAACGGCAACAAGCTCGTGACGAGTTTGCAAGAAGCGTTGGAGCGCGCGGGACTAAAAGACGGCATGACGATTTCGACGCACCATCACTTGCGCAACGGCGATGCGCTCACGAATCTTTTGTTCGACACGATCAAAAGCATGGGCGTCAAAAATCTGCGCTGGTTTCCGAGCGCCTCGTTTCCATGCCACGAGCATTTGATTCGTTATTTGGAAGACGGCACACTGCGCCACATTGAAGGCAGCATGAACGGACCGCTCGGGCGCTTTGCTTCGCACGGCAAGATGCGCGGCCTCGGCGTGTTGCGTTCGCACGGCACGCGTTATCAAGCCGTGCAAGACGGCGAGGTGCATATCGATATCGCCGTGCTTGCCGCGCCAACTGCCGATGCGTTCGGCAATGCGAACGGCGTGCAGGGCAAATCCGCGTGCGGGCCGCTGGGTTTTGCATTGGCGGATTCCGAATATGCCGAGCGCGTGATCGTGGTGACGGACAATCTCGTACCTTTTCCGTGTGTGCCGTGGCACATTCAAGGCAATCACGTGGATTTCGTGGTGGAAGTCGATAGCCTTGGTGATCCCGCAAAAATTATTTCCGGCACAACGGAGATTACGAAAAGTCCGGATCGCTTATTGATTGCGGAATACCTCGCGCGCTTTGTGGAAGAAGCGGGCCTCATGCAGAATGGTTTTTCATTTCAAGCCGGCGCGGGCGGAACGAGTTTGGCGTTCGTCAATTTTCTGCGCGCGCGCATGAAAGCGCGAGGCGTGAAGGCACGTTTCGTGCGCGGCGGCAGCACGCAAACGTTGGTGCAATTGCTGGAAGAAGGATTGACAGATTATATTTTGGACGGGCAGGCGTTTGATCAAGCGGGCGTGCTTTCGTTGCGCGATCATCCTCGGCACGTGAACACCAGTCCGTTTACTAGTTATAATTTTCACGGCAAAGGCAATTTCGCCTCTATGCTCGACGTGGTCGTGCTCGGCGCAACGGAAGTCGATCTCGATTTCAACGCGAACGTGGTAACGCATTCGGACGGTTATCTGCTGCACGGCCTCGGCGGCTGGCAGGATTGTCTCTTTGCAAAATGCGTGATTCTTGCCGTGCCTTCGTTTCGCGATCGCGTGCCCATCATCGTCGAGCGCGTGACGACATTGTGCGGCCCCGGCGAAATGATTGACGTGGTGATTACCGAGCGCGGCATTGCCATCAATCCTCGGCGCGGAGATTTGCGGCAAGCGCTCTCAGCTTCTTCGCTGCCGCTGCGTTCGCTGTACGATTTGCAAAAAGAAGTTTATGAAATCTGCGGCGGCGCTCCTGCTCGGCCCGCGCTCGATTATGAGCAGCCGGTTGCCGTTGTCAAGTGGGTGGATGGCACCGTGCTAGACACGGTCTTTCGTGTCGTGGTCTGAGGCTGTAACCCTGACACGAAGTATCCCCTCGGTGAACCCATATCCGGAATATCAGGCGGGTGGAATCAAACCTTTTATTGCGCGGCGGGATTGACCCAATTTTGCGGGAGCGCCCGGCGAGCTTGTGATGGGGATGAGCAAAGAGGCTGGTGAGTACATATTTCAAATAGGCAAATAACTCAACGTTCTGCCGCTTGGCGCTCGCCACGAGCGGATAGATGATCGCCGCGCGTGTAGGCTTGGAATGAAATCGGCGGGAGGCATTTCTCTTACCGCCGGCGTTGTCGTCTGCGGCGACAACGCTTCGCGCAGGCGATGCGGTTTGAGCCAGTATTTGAATCTCGAATGCGCGAGGCCTGCTTGCGATGGCGTTGTTCCATCTCGTGCTCCTTGCGATTCGACGTACAGTACGAGTCTCCAGCGAAAGAAGACAAATGGGTTCACCGAGGGGATACGTGCGCAAAGCAACAAGAAAGAGCTTATCCGCTCCTTTTGAAGGATCCGCTGCAGCAAGTTTTAAGGCTCCGGCGCATTCGTTTTACGCTTAACCTTGGGAATCTGCGCGATACGGTTCCAGCGCCGTCACAAGCTCGGCAGGTACGGGGATCGATTGAAAATTTTTGCGGGCGATCGCAACCACGACTTCATATCCCTCTGCCGTGATTTCGCCCTCCACCTTGCGCACGCAGAATTCGAGGCGCAGCGAGGATTGGCCGATGCGTCCCACCCAAATTTCAACTTCGAGCAAATCATCGAGCAAGGCAGGCCGGCGAAAATCAAAATGCAATTGCACGCGCGGCAGCCAAAAATCAAATTGCTCAAAAAGCTTGGAATAGGGAAAGCCCACGGCGCGAAAGAACTCCGTTTCCGCGATCTCGAAAAAGCGCACATACGCGCCGTAGCAAATAATGCCGGCTTGATCGATATCGCCCCAGCGCACGTACTCGCGCACGCGAAAGCGCTGCGGAAATTTTGTGATTTCGTGATTCATGCCA
>JABWAN010000305.1 GCA_013361015.1 Candidatus Zhuqueibacterota bacterium
TGGCGAGGACGTGTATCTCGCTTCCGAATTGGGACGCGCTTATGTGATCGGCTCGCAAGGTACAAATCTAAACGCGCCCGACAAAGTTGCGGTCTCGCTCAAACACTACGTGGGCTACAGTTTTCCCATGAGCGGTAAAGACCGCACGCAAGCTTGGATTCCCGAACGCATGCTGCGCGAATATTTTTTGCCGATGTTTCAAACCGCTATCGCCGCCGGCGCCGCGACGGTGATGGTGAATTCCGGCGAGGTAAATGGCATTCCGGTGCATTCCGATCGCTTTCTGCTGAACGATATTCTGCGCGACGAACTGCAGTTCAAAGGCTTCGTGGTGTCGGATTGGGAAGACGTCAAGCGTTTGCACACGCGCGATCGCGTGGCAGATTCACCGAAAGAAGCGGTGCGCATGGCGGTCATGGCCGGCATTGATATGAGCATGGTGCCGTTGGATTTCAGCTTCTACGAACTGTTGTTGGAGTTGGTGAAGGAAGGCGCCGTGCCGCAGTCGCGCATCGATGAAGCAGTCGGCCGCATCTTAAAATTGAAATTCGAATTGGGGTTGTTTGAGAATCCCTATCCCAATCGGAGTCTCAAAGCAAAATTCGCGAGCGCGGAGTTCACGGAGGCCAGTCTCGCCGCGGCGCGCGAGTCCATCACGTTGTTGAAGAATGACGGCGTGCTGCCGCTTTCAAAAAGCGCCAAAGTGGTCGTGACTGGTCCGATGGCCGCCTCGTTATCGGTTTTGAACAGCGGTTGGACGATTACATGGCAAGGCGATAACGAAGCTTTATATCCAAAAAACAAACTGAACATTGTGCAAGCGTTGCAAGCCAAGCTTGGCGCGGAGCAAGTGGTGCATGTTCCGGCGTTGGCAAGCGGCCATGCGGTCGAAATGCCGGCGCTGACGAATGCGATAAATCATGCCGACGTGGCGATCGTGTGCCTCGGTGAAAAAGCCTATTGCGAAACCCCCGGCAATATTGACAATCTCGCGTTGGAAGAAACGCAGTTGACCCTTGCCAAGGAAATCATCAAAACGGGAAAGCCCGTGGTGCTCGTGTTCCTCGGCGGCCGGCCACGATTGATCACCGAAGTTGTCGAGGGCGCCAATGCCCTCGTGCTGGGATATTTGCCCGGCATGGAAGGCGGACGCGCGCTTGCCGAGGTGCTTGTGGGTGAAGTGAATCCGAGCGGCAAACTGCCGTTTACGTATCCGCGCCATGCGAATGCCTTGATGTGTTATGATCACAAACCTCTCGAGGCTGCAGAAGGCAACAAGTATGCGCCGTTGTTTCCGTTCGGTTTTGGATTAAGCTACACCACGTTTGCCTATCGCGATTTGAAGCTTAGTCACGAGAATCTGCCGCAGAATGCGCAATTGCAAGTTAGCATCATGGTGAAGAACACGGGCAATCGCGCCGGCAAGGAAGTTGTGCCGTTGTATGTGACCGATCTGTACGGCTCAGTCTCGCGCCCCGTTAAACAACTCAAACGATTTGCGAAAATCTCTCTGGCGCCGGCAGAAGAGCAAGAGGTCAAATTTGTGCTCGCTGCCGAGGACTTGTCGTTCATCGGCCGCGAGAACAAAAGAATCATCGAACCCGGCCAGTTCAAAATCACCATTGGAGAGCTTTCGCAAACGTTCACGCTGAAGTGAAAGGGGGGAAGCTGCTTTACGTTACTACTCCGAGCGATATCTAGGTTACACTTTCCCTCTTCATATGTCATTCAGAAGGAATCTTTTTAATCGCTGGAGATACTGCCGAGCGCTCAAAAGATTCCTTCGGAATGACAACAACTAGAGGCGCGAAGTGTAACCTATTTTGTGCTCCGAGTAGTAAATGGACGTTATCGTCTTTACCCCTCAAAAAAAAAGACCTTCCAGATTTTTGTCAACCTGGAAGGTCTGTCTCCTCCAATCAGTCCTCTTTATCTCACAATCGTAAGCTGTTTGCTCTCCGACATCTTTCCGGCTTTGAGGCGATACAAATAAGTTCCGGAGGGAACCAATTGACCGTCCTCATTTTTGCCATCCCAACGCACTTCGTATGCGCCGGCGTGACGCTCGCCGGATACGAGATGCCGCACAAGTTGTCCCGCGAGATTATAGATGGATAATTCCACGGACTGCTTTGTAGCACCGGGCAGATCGAAACGAATAATCATCTCACTGCCTTGGCCGCCGCTCTTGAAGGGATTGGGATAACTTTGATACAGCTTAAAGCTCGTGGGTGTGGCCGCATTTGCCGCCACGCCGGTGCTCACGTCGAGCACCTGCGCGTTCGTGAAATCATCCACGAAATCTGTTAGAGTGAAATTTGCGCGCGTCGTGTTTTGGCCTTTGTTCGCAAAGACCACTTCGAGCAACACACCGGCGTTGGTTGCGGCAATGGGCTTGTCATTGAAACCGCCGAGACGCACAACACCCGGTTCGATTTGCTGGCCTTCGAGTTGAATCCAATCCGCAGTCAACGCGCCGCGCGTAACTCCGAGCAGCTCGAGCTGATCGCTGGGATAGTGCAATTGCAAACCCACCGCTTGCAAGTTTTGCGGATTGGCGGTGCGCAGCGCGACTTTCACAAGCTCTTGCTGAGCAGAAGGAGAGACCAGCGTGCGCGCCTCAAGCGTCAATTGATAGTTCAAACGCGTTGCCGGCGCCGCTGTGTTGGTGCGGGCAAAACAATCCAACGGCGGGAGGTTTTGCAGATAACGCGTGAAGATGGCGAGCGCATCGCCGGGGGTAGTGGTGTTGTCGCAATTCACATCGGACGCCGTCACTTCGCAATCGAAGCCGGAAACATCACAACTCGCGGGCACGCTGCCGTTGTTCAAGTAGACTTGAAACGCGCAAAGCGCGTCACCGGGCGTCAAGCTCAGGTCGCCATTAACGTCGCCGTCGTGCTCACAGGTGACGCATTCGAAGCGATTGCAGCACGTGGCAAATCCGACGAGATCATCCGTGGGCGTGCTCAGCAAAACTTCACTCATGGTGATCGCGTTACATTTCACCGTGAAGCACAGGCGCATGAGCACGCCCGCACTGTTCGCCGGAATCGCCGTGATGCCAAATCCGCCGCACGTGAAGTTGCCGGAACCCGCAGGATTTTCCTGCGCACTGACCGAAAGAAAATTGGTGGTGAGATCGCCCTTCTCAACACTCACAAAAGTGAGCTGGTTGGGATCAACCTGCAGCTTAAAGCCAAAGGCGTCGATGGGCTGGCCGTTTTCTTTGAGGCGAATGTCGACGCAGAGCGTATCGCCGTCTTTGCCTTTGATCGTCTCCCCGACGACAGTTACGCCTTGAGCCACCGGGAAAACCGCCGGTCCGCTGCACGCTGCGGGGTCACACGTTCCGCCGCTGCCCACAATGGTGAAATTGCCGGGATTGTCGCCGAACACACTCGCATTCGCAACGGATTCCACGCGCACACGACATGTTGCCGAAGGATTGTTCGGCACGGTCACGTTTTCGGCGCCGTCGTTGGCGGTATTTGGAGCCAGCATTATCGGGAAAGTGGCGCCGCCATCCGTCGAGAGTTTGAGATTAACATTGCCCGAAACATTACTCGAAGTCCATGCGACATTCTGCGTTGTGCCAACATTCCAAGCTGCGCCCGCCGCAGGTACCGTGACGTTTATGCTCGGTCCGGAAATCTGCGCGGAAGCTTCATTCGAAGGACCGCTTTCGCCCTGCGTATAAACTGCGGTGGTCACATAGAAGTAAGTTGTGCCGGCGGTCACATTGCCGTCGCTGAAAGTCGTGATGGCAGCGTTCACGTTGCCGATGCGGTTTTGCGCTGCGATCGGCACGGGTGATGAAGTCGCACGATAAATGTTGTATGACTGCAGCGAGCTTCCTCCGCCGGTAAACTGGCCGGTCAATGTTAAAGTATAAGGCGTCGTGGTTGGGCCGCTGGGTGCAGGATCGAAAATAGTGACACCGACAACATAGGTTCCGGCTGACAGTGTGGGCTGGCTGATCGCTTCCGGCGTTGTGCCGCCGCTTGCCGAACCGTCAATGATCGTGGTCGCGTCTTGATTGAGCAGCCAAATATCGCAGTCGGAATTGAAGCCGTCCAGATTAAGTTGCAGCCCGGTCGCGGTCGTGGTCACGAGGAACAAATCTTCCAAATCATCCGTGGTGCCGTCTTGGAACACAACGCTGATGGCGCCGAGATCGCTCACTTCCGAATTGCCGCTGACCACGAGCGGAGAGGTGCCGGTCAACGACTGAGCCTGCGCAAGCGAATTGTTCGGCTCTTGCTCCGGTATGTTTGTGGAACTGTTGGACGAATTACGCTTCGCCGTTTTTACAACTCCGTTCGCGCCTTTCGCAATGGGCGCGTGCAGCGTCACTTGTTCCACTCCATTCGCCGGTGCTGCAAGTGTGGCGGGAGCCTGCCAATTCAAGTTGATGGCATTGGCCGCGGCTGCCGCGGTGAGGTTGCGCGGCGGATTGAGGCTCGACCCGGATTGAATGGTGAAGTTGCCGGGATTGTTGCCGAACACATTCACGTCGGCAACGGATTCCACGCGCACCCGGCAAGTGGCGGAAGGATTGTTTGGAACGGTCACGTTTTCACTGCCATCGTTCGCCGTGTTCGAAGCGAGGGTAATTGCGAAAGAGGCGCCGCCGTCCGTCGAGAGTTTGATATTGACGTTGCCGGTCACGTTCGTAGAAGACCATGCGACTTGCTGCGTTGCGCCGATGTTCCACGTCGCGCCCGCCGCAGGCGTACTCACGGTGATGGCCGGCGGGTTTAGATTCGGAATCGCGGTCACCAGTACTGTCACGCTCGGCTCGTCGGGATCATCGGAGCGAATTGCAAGTGTGGCGCTCTGTTGCGTGTTACCGACAGCATTCCAATCTACGGCGACACTCACGAGGCGCGAGCCGGCCGCGGAAACGATAAAGCTAGTCGGCGAAGCCGTGAGCCACGTTCTATTGGAAGTAATGCTGCTCACGTTCAAATCACTGCTGCCGTCATTAAACACGGTGAAAGAGCCGCCCGCCGCGCCGCCGCGCGCCGCGAGCAAAGCTTGATACGCATTCAAGCGGCCGTAGCCCGTATTTTCGTCATAGCCCGCGGTTCCCAAATCCACCGCCGTGCTTTGCATAATGGCCCACACCTCAGTGTTGGTGAGGCTGGGATTTTCGGAACGAATGAGCGCCGCCACACCGGCAGCATGCGGGCACGCCGAGGAGGTGCCGTTGAAAGTGGCAATATAATCGCCGGAATCATAGCCCGCGGGGCCGGTAATGTCTGTCGTGTAAATGCGCGTACCTGGCGCGAGGAAATCCAGGCCGCTGCTATAATTGCTGCCCCACCATTTTTCATTATCGCAAGTAACGCCGAGCGGATCGGGAATGACGCCGGGATTTACTTCGAAGATGTTCGAGCTGCTGCGCTTGCGCTCATTGCACGGGCTGAGTGCGCCGACGGAAACGCAGTTCGTATAGGCTGCGGGATAGTTTGCCTGCGAGGAATTGCTGTTTCCAGCCGCGGCGATCACCAACACGTCAAGATTATGCGCATAGTTCACCGCGTCTTCAAGCGTTTGTGAAAAACCGGTGCCGCCCAAACTCATGCTGAGGACTTGCGCGCCTTGATCCGCCGCCCATTCCACGCCGCTGGCGATGTTGGCGTATGTGCCGCTGCCCGAGGCGTCCAAGACGCGGCCCATCAAAATTTTCACGTCCCATGCAACGCCTGCGACTCCGATGCCATTGTTACCCGCGGCCGCAATAATGCCGGAGCATGAAGTGCCGTGCGCATTATTTCCCGGCGGCATCACGTCATTGTCATTGTCAACAAAATCGTACCCGGCTAGCACTCTCCCCGAAAATTCGGGATGGTTAACATCGAGGCCATCATCCAACACGGCGACGATTACACTGCTGCTGCCGGTTTGAAGATTCCACGCCGCTTCCGCGCTAATATCCGCGCCCGGCGTTCCCACAGTTGCGCCGCCGCCATAGGGTTCAGCCTGGCCAGTATTGTTCATGCCCCAGAGTTTGGGATAGAGCGGATCGTTCGGTGCAAGCTGCACGGCATTTACGCGATCTTGCCCGCGCTGCGAAACCGCGCGCTCGGAAGTTTGCGCCGCGGAAGGATTACCAAAAGCATGCGCGAGATAATCCGGTTCTGCATAAACCACCTCAGGAAGCGCAGCATAGGCCTGCAGGGCTTCCGCCATGCTCACGCCAGCTTGCAGTTCAAGGGCATAAACACTGAGCAGCCCCATTTGCTGCTTCAGTGCCAAATTGCGGCCTGCGCTCGCAAACACGGGCCGCAGGCTGCGCACTTGGTATTTGGCGTTGAGCGCATTCAAAGCGGCCGAGCTGGTTGCTGCTGAATTCGCCTGCACACGCACCGTTTCGTGAAACTTGACGAGCACTCGTTGCGGCGCATGCGCGAGGCGCAAATCAAACGTGCCGCGCTGCGGTGTGAAGCCGCCTGCATTGGCCGCGCCCTCGTTGATCGTCAGAGAAGTGGGATCAACACGAATATCCGGCGGGCCCGCAGGTTGATAGGTTCGGGTGGCCGCGTTGTTGCTCTCATTGGCTTCGGCAATCGCGTTGTTCACATCCAGTGTGCCCGAAATCGTGTTTGCGCCCGAAGGCCAGGTGAGGGCAGAACTGCACCACACGATATTGCTGGTGTTGGCTCCGCCGCTGATGGCGCCGGCACACTGCACGGTTCCATTCAGTCGCAATTCCACTTGAAAGTTGTTTGCTGCCACCGCACCGGTATTGCGCCATTCTAGGTGAACGTAATACTGCTGGCCTGCAACCGGTTGCGTCACTTCCGTGCCCGAGTTTGCTCCGGGTTTGAG
>JABWAN010000306.1 GCA_013361015.1 Candidatus Zhuqueibacterota bacterium
GTTAAAGGCTTGTGTGGTGAAACCATCGCGCTTAAGAGTCATATGGAACTGTGCTGCAAATTCAAAATTGCGGGCATGACTCTGCATCGTCACAGCGGATTCACATAATCACATCACGCCGCGGGCTTGGTCACCACTTGATTCTCAAATCGCAAATCAATGGCTGCAACTCGCTCCGCTCTCATCTCCAGCTGCTTCAAAACGGTTTGCAAACGATCACACTTCTCGTGCCACTCCTGCTTTCCGAGGTAGACGGGCACGCCCTCTCGCATGAGAAACAAAGTGAGATTCATCTTGTGATCGATATGAAACTCGGAGATTTGCCGATAAAGCACGGCATCCGCTTTGTTCAACTCGCGCATAAATTCCAGCAAGGGCCAGGCGGTCTCCGGCAATTTCGCGTGCGTGCCGCGGCGGGCGAGATGAATGCCGGAAATAATCGGCAGATCCAGTTTTGTGCCCGCTTTCAAACGCGGCATCACCGTGCCGGCTTCATCCACCGGCAATGTGCCGCGATCATTGAGCAGTGCAATCGGTTGTTTCTCGACCACCGTAATCTGAACGGTAGAAGGAAAAATCCGCGCTACGCGCGCTTCGAGCACATACGGCATGCCCGCGACGCGCTCCTGCACGGAATCCAAATCAACTTCGAAAATACGCTTGCCCAGCAAGGCTTGCGCGGCAGCACGTACTTCAATTTCATTCGAGTATTGGCAGCCTTCCACTTCCACGTGCTGCACGCGAAAAGCGCCGTCCGTTCCAACCCAAGCGCTCATGTGCAATCCACCGAGCACTAGTGTAGTGGAAAATAAAAATGGCTTCGTGAACTGTTGAATATTCATGTTGCGTTTTCGCTGTTGTGTATTGTTCTTGCCGAACCCGCTCAGCCACGGCTTGGCCGTGGCTTTTTATTTCTTCCTGTGTGCTCAACTATGGCTTGGCCATAGTTTGATTGCGCCAGTCGCACCTTTCCTCACTCATGCTCTTGTGCTCACCACTATTTGATGCGGACGTCTTTTTTATGTTAAGTCGCTGCTCCACCTGCGTGTCATCTTTGCTTGTTTATCTCCCCTTTATCTTTTCAAGCTAGCTGACTTCAAAGCGACGGCGTCGCGTCACCTAGTTTGCATTTTCAAACAACCTTGCCTCTCGTTCCCGCGCTCTGCGTGGGAATGCAGCCCGAACGCTTTGCGTTCCGCCTAGTTCCTACTCGTATCTATCACCTTCAAACAAGCATCAACAATCTCCTCCGCCGCATGCGGCCTCGAGAGCTTGCGCGCCGCCTCCGCCATTCGCATTCGCAAACTCGCCTCACTCGCCAACGCGCGAATCGCCTCGAACAATTCTTCCACGCGCAGGTCTTTTTCCATCAACAACCGCGCGGCACCTGCTTTCTCCAATGCGCGTGCATTGAAAGTTTGATGATCAGCAGTCGCAAACGGAAACGGAATCAAAATCGCGGGCAATGCGCAGAGCAACAATTCAAAGATCGTCGAAGCGCCCGCGCGACACACCACAAAATCTGCCAAGGCATACGCCAAATTCATGTCCTCAAGATACGCCACTACAGCGACGCGAGTATGTTGTTGCACATGCGGTGCGATCTTGTCAAAGTGCGAGGGCCCGACACCCCACAAGATTTGCAGCGACCCTATCTCCATCAAACGCGGCAACAGCTCGAGTATCAATTCATTGATGCGCCGCGCGCCCTGACTGCCGCCGAATACGAGCAGCGTCGTTTTATTCGCATCCAAATTCCACTTGCGCGCCGCGGCCTCGCGTTGCGGTTGCGTGCGCTGTTGCAGATTCGCGCGTACGGGGTTGCCGACCACGTGAGCATGCTTCTGTCGCGGAAAAAATTTTCGGCTCTCCTCGAAACTCAAGAATACCGCATCCGCGCGATTGCCCAACCGGAGATTCACCAAGCCGGGAAAATTGTTCTGCTCTTGAATCACAAACTTTCTGCGCGAGAACCATGCGGCCAGCAATGCCGGGCCGCTCACATATCCACCCGTGCCGATGATCAAATTCGGTTGAAACTCGCGGAAGAGCTGCAAGCAGCGCCGCACACTCTGCAACAATTGCATTGGCACCGCGAGATTGCTCCAGGTGAACTTTCTTATTAAACCGCGCACGGGCACAAGCTCCAAACGATAACCCAATTGGGGTAGCACGCGCGCCTCCAAACCTTGAGCAGTGCCAATGAACATAAACTCACAATGCGGAACTCGTTTCGCAAACGCCTCGGCAATCGCTATCGCCGGATAAAGATGCCCGCCCGTTCCTCCGCCCGCCAGCACGATGCGAAGCGACGATTCTCCAACAATTTCCCCCTTGAAGGGGGTGTCGCTCGCAGCATCTTCTTTCACATTCATCATTCCGCTTGTATTCGAAAGCAAAACTATTTCCGACAAAACCATTTCTAAAATCGTTTTGCCAGCAATCGTTTTGCATGTATCATCTCTTCCGATCATGATACCACTTCGTCCGCGCCAGCGGAATTTTGGTGACGCCACCGGCTTTCTTCGGCTTCACACTTTGCGAAATGTTGAGTAACACGCCCACTGCAGCCAAATGCACAATCAACGAAGAGCCGCCATAACTCACAAAAGGTAGCGGGATGCCGGTCGTCGGCAGCAAATTCGTGATCACTGCGATATTAACGAACGCACTCAAACCAATCGCGAGCGTGACACCAAATGCCGTCAACCTGCCGCTCGCGTCCGGCGCGGCTTGTGCGATGCGGAAGCCGCGCCACAGAATGATGAAGAAGAGCAGCAGCACACCGAGGGTTCCGATCAAGCCCATCTCCTCGCCGATGATCGACATAATGAAATCGGTGTGCGGATCGGGCAAGAACAGGAGCTTCTGTTTACTCTTGCCCAATCCCAGGCCGAGCAAACCGCCATCACCCAAGCCAATCAAAGATTGCTTGACTTGCCATCCTGGCTCGGCCGCACCGAAGACGGAAGCGAGAAACGATTCGACGCGATCACGCTGATACTCCACGCGCAGCAGCAATGCAATCGCGACCAAAACGCCGGTCGAGACCAATGCGAAGAGATGCTGCAATCTCGCGCCGTGCAAGAAGAGCATGAACATTCCCACTGTCGCGATAATCAAGGTCGTGCCCATATCCGGTTCGAGCACCACCGCGAGCGCGGTTGCGCCAATGAGCACGAGCTGCGGCATCAAGCCGTCCATGAAATTGCGCACGTCGATCTGCGTTTTCGCAAGGTTCGCCGCGAGATAAAAGATCAAACAAAACTTTGCGAGCTCCGAAGGCTGCACTTGCAGCGGGCCATACACGAACCAACGCCGCGAACCGCGAATCGCCATACTCTCCGGCAAGAGCAGCAGCACAATCAGCAGGATCAACGAGACGCCATACAGCAGCGGCGCGCGCGCCAGGATATCGTGATAATCAACGCGACTGATCACAAACATCGCGATGAGGCCGAGCAGCAAACGCACGAGTTGGCGTTTGAGAAAGAACGCGCTGTCGTCGTAATTGCGTTCCGCTTTCGCGGAGCTTGCAGTATAAACGAAACACACGCTGCACAACACGAGCAGCAGCACCGCGATCAACAACCAGGTGTCAAAGCCTTGTCGCATCAAGCTTCTCTTTTGAGTCAAAGCAAAGGCATTCACGCAAAGACGCAAAGTTTCCGCAAAGAAGAGCAAAAGCAAGGTTTCATTCTTCTAAACCCAAAACGATACGATGAATGCCTTCTTTTAAAACCGGCACGTTAAAATTTAAGAGCAGGTCGAGCTTGCTGCCGGTTTGTTGCAAGTACGATTTGACTTGTTTGAAGTAAACCGGAGGTATTTGCTCGACTGATTTCACATCGACGATCACTTTCTTTTCCACCCAAATGTCCAACCGATACATGTTTTCTTTTACAATGGCGCCTTTATAGCGCAAAGGCATCAAAAGCTGGCGATCAAACCTTATTCCTTTTTGGCTCAACTCATAGCAGAGGCATTCTTCATAGGCAGATTCTAATAACCCTGGCCCCAAAACCTGATGCACTTCGATTGCCGAGCCAATGATTTCGTAAGAAAGTTCATTCTCAGTCATGGCAACTTCACCCTTTGCCAAGCTTGCTTTTTCGTTGCTGCTTTCATCAACCACAAAAAAGCTTTTCTTTGCGGAATCTTTGCGTCTCTGCGCCTTTGCGTGCGCTGTTGCTTTTACCTCACTCTAAAAAGCTTTCCTTTACGGCGCCTTTGCGAGCGCTCTTGCCTTAGCGTACTTTGAACGTCAACAAACTCAACAGCGCCAACAAAATTCCAATAATCCAGAAACGCACGACCACTTGCGGCTCACTCCAGCCTTTCAATTCGAAGTGATGATGAATCGGCGCCATCTTGAAAATGCGCTTGCCGCCCGTGCGCTTGAAATACCACACTTGAATAATCACCGATAACGTTTCCGCCATGAACACGCCGCAGATGATGGGGAGCAGCAACTCCTTCTTCAGCACGATGGCGAGAGTGCCGAGCGCGCTGCCGAGCGCGAGCGAGCCGGTATCGCCCATGAACACCTGCGCGGGATGTGTGTTGAACCACAAGAACCCGAGCGCCGCGCCAAGCAGTGCTGCGCAAAACACCGTGATCTCACCGGCGCCGGGCAAATAAAGAATGTTCAAATAATCGCTGAAATCCACGCGGCCCGAAAGGTAACTGATTCCGGCCCACGCAATCGCGGAGATAGCGACCAACCCAATCGCGAGCCCGTCGAGGCCGTCCGTAAGATTCACCGCGTTGCTCACGGCCGTAATGATGAAGATGACCATTGGAATATAGAGCCAGCCGAAATCGACTTCATAGTTTTTGAAGAACGGGACCGTCGTCAAAGTCGCGATGCCCTCAAAAGAGGGCGAAAAGTAAATCACGCAGCCGATCACAAGGCCGAGCGAAACTTGCCCGACGATTTTATAGCGTCCGATCAATCCCTTCGGCAGCTTCTTCACGACTTTCAAATAGTCATCGAGATAACCAACCGCGCCCATCCATAGCGTTGCCACCAGCACGAGAATAACGTCGAGATTCGGACGCGCCCACAGCACCGTGGGCACGAGCACCGCGAGCAGCACGATCAATCCGCCCATCGTGGGCGTGCCGGCTTTTTTCAAATGCGTCTGCGGCCCTTCTTTGCGAATCGTTTGGCCAATGAGACGCTCGCGGAGTTGATGAATGATGCGCGGCCCAACAATGAAACTGATCAACAACGCCGTCACCGCCGCGCCCGCAGAGCGAAACGAGATGTACTGAAACAGATTGAAGCCGGAGATGTACTTGCTCAACGGATAAAGTAGTTCGTAGAGCATGGCGGTGTCGGTTGCTGGTTGTTAGTTACTGGTTGCTGGTTGCTGGTTGCTCGTTGTTCGTTGCTGATATTGAGCCAATGATTTTTATTTGCGTGCATCACCCCTCAAAATGTCATTCTGGAAGAATCTTCTCTAGTGCTCGGCACAATTCACCAAACTACTTTTGCTTTTGTTGTGTCGCTGCTCCACCGCAGTATCATCTTTGTTTGTTTATCTCACTTTTATCTTTTCAAGCTAGCTGACTTCAAAGCGACTTCATCCCGCCACCTCGCGCTGCTTTTCAAAATGGCTTTCCTGCAAAGGAGCGCTTCGCTCTTCCATCTATCATTCCAGCATTGTCATTCTGTAACGGAATGACATCACCGCGGCCGGTTTCAAAGATCTACAAATTCGAGCACATGTGCGCCAGTCACCAGCAACCAGCATCGAGCCTCAAGCATCCATCTTCAAATTCACAACCACCTCTTCCATCGCCATGCTGCGGCTGCCTTTGAGCAGCACGACATCACCGGCGCGGAGAGAGCGATTAACTTCGGCGATGAGTTGCGGCTTCGCTTCGAAATGTTCGGCCCAACAATATTGCCCAATTGCTTGCACGGCATGCTTCATATGCGGGCCGAACGCAAACACGGCTTGAATGGGCAACGTCGTGATGAACTCGCCGATCTCACGATGATACGCATCGGCATGCGGGCCAAGTTCGAGCATGTCGCCCAAGATTGCGATGCGACGGCCATGCTCTGCGGGCGACATGGCGGCGAGAAATTGCAACGCGGCGCGCATGGATTCCGGATTCGCGTTGTACGCATCGTTGATGATGGTCACGCCGTGCATGCGTTGCACTTGCATGCGCTTCGCCGGCGTCTCAAAACTTTCGAGGCCTTTTTTGATGCCTGACATCGGCACACCGAGGAAACTGCCAATTGCAACCGCGGCGAGTGCGTTGTGCGCGTGATGCAAGCCGGGCACGTTCAAACGAATCTGCGTCTTTTGCACTTCGAGCTGCACGCAGCCGTTTTCCTCAAGCCCCAAAACTTTGCCCTGATACTGCGCGGGCTTATCGATGCCAAACGTGATGGCCTTTGCGCCCGAAGGCAACGCGGCGCGCAAGTACGCATCATCGGCATTGAGAAACGCGACGCCGTCGTTGCGATGCAGATATTCGAACAACTCGCCTTTGGCTTTGGCAACGCCGCTGAGGTCGCCGAGAAACTCCGTGTGCGCGCGGCCGACATTAGTAATCACGCCATAATTCGGCGCGGCAATTTCGCACAAGGCTGCAATCTCGCCGAAATGATTGGTGCCCATTTCCACCACGGCGACCTCCGGGCCGTATGTTAATTCGCTCAACGTGAGCGGTACGCCGAGGTGGTTATTGAGATTGCCGGTAGTTTTGTGTGTGACAAACTTCTGCTGCAACACGGAGGCGATCATCTCTTGCGCCACCTGCTGCTGTTCCGGCCCGTGATAGAAAATCGCCGAGCGATACTGGGT
>JABWAN010000307.1 GCA_013361015.1 Candidatus Zhuqueibacterota bacterium
TGGCGAGGCGAGAGTGCGATTGGATCTCGGCAACAGCGGCATCACGCTGGACGAAGGCGAGACCGAGGAAAAAGTTTTGACCATTGCTGCGGGCGTGGATCACGGACAAGTAACCTGGCAAGTGCAAGCGCCGGACACGGTTTCTGCGAGCAAGCCGATTTCATTTACGGTTATACAATTCCCCAAAGACGTCAATACGGATGCCGCGGCGAGCATCGAAAAGAAAACCGTGCAGATGATCGTGAGCACGGTCGATCAAGGCACGATTGTGTTGAGCAACGTTCGCATCCACGAACCGGAAGGCGCGAAAGACGGCACGCTCAGCACCGAGCAAGTGTTTACGATCGCAGCAGACCTCGCTTGGAACCGCGCGGATTCTGTGAAGGCGCGTTTGTTGTTGCCGCCGGGCGGCTTTGTTCCGGAGTCACTCGATGATGATTTGGAGCGCGTGTTCGCGCAAACCCAGGGCGGCACTTCGCCGTTCTGGAGAATCAAGGCGCCGACGCAAGCGCTCAGCCGCGCAGTTTTCACAATCGATTTCACTGCTACGGATGCAAGCAACCCGTTACTCAAATTGGGGCCGAAACAGGATTCGCTCGCGCTTAAATTCGTACCGCGCGCGGATTTGTCGTTTCGCGTGGAAGTGAGCAATCCCGAGGCGGCGCGCGATCGCGTGGTGAGCGTGGGGCAGGCATTCGAAATCACCGCGGTTTTGGAAAACACGGGCGAGGCGCAAGTCGTGGGCGCAGATAGTATTCGCTTGTTACCGCTGCCCGAAGGCTATCGTTTGGATGGCCGTGAAAACACTTTCGTGAAAAGCAGCACGGCCGTCGGCAATCAGCGCCGCGCTTCGTGGTGGATCATCGCACCGAATGAGAAATCGAAAAACCCGCCGGGCGAAACTTTTGCGCTGCGGCTGCAAAATCTCGCTCTTGATGAAAACACCGCGCAGGCGGCGCGCGTGGATGACCGCGAAAGACAGACCACGGTGTTGACGGAGGAGAAGCGCTTGCAAGTGCGCAAAATGGAGCTCGATCGCCGCCCGCCGGCCGCACGCGGCCAGGATAGCCTCGCCGTGTTGTGTTTGGAATTGAAAAACACCGGCGCAGGCGAAAACTCGAGCAACATTATGCTGCGGCGCGTGCAGCTTTATGTCAGCATGCCCGACGGTGCGCCGCTTGCGCCGGGCACGATTCTGCGCAGCCTGCAAATCGTCGCCGCGGAAAATCACCGCCAGGTGTTTGGCAAGCTCGACGTGAGTCCCGCGATGCGCGCCAATCCCATCGTATTGGAGTTCGAAACTCCATTGCTCATCGGATTCGAAACACCGACAGCCGTAAAAGTGTTGGCCAGCTTGACGAACACTGATTCCGTGGAAGCGTTCAGTATTGGCTTCCAAAGCAGCACGGATTTGCTGGCAAAAGACCAGGATTCGGACTCGTTGGTTGCGGTTGAAGATGGCGAGGGCCGCACGGGCACGGCTTTCGAAATCTCCTCCGGCCCCGCGGTATTGTTCAATGCCACTTTCGAAGAGTTTTATAATTACCCCAATCCCCTCAACCACAGCCAGGGCACCAGTTTTATTTATACTTTGAAACAAGATTCCAACGTCTCTTTGGAGATCTACACGTTGCTCGGAGAATTGGTTTGGAAGAAGAAGTACACCTCCGCGGAAGCACAAGGCAAAGCCGGTCCGCACGACGGCGATATTGTTTGGGATGGCAGGAATGGCAATGGCAAGCCGGTTTTGAACGGCGTCTATCTCGCGGTGCTCAAAACCAATAGTGGAACCGTAGTGACCAAAGTAGCGGTGATTAAATAAGGTCATCAATCGCAGGAGGAAGTGTACTAGTAAAGTAATGCCTCAGTTACATGTGGTAGCCGCCCGGCTTGCGAAGCAATACGGCATCGCGTTTTTTTGTATCAATGCAAGGTTTCTTCTTTGCCGGATTTTCTTCTTCCCCAAACGAAAAACAGCACCGCGCACACCAGCCCCGGATAGATGGGCTCAATTCCCCACCAATATCTTCCCTCGGATTGATTTAAGAGCCACGTGCCCGTGAGGCCAGCACTCACGAGCATGGACATGAGAGCCATTCTTGGCCGCATCCGCCACTTCTCCGAGAAACTGCTCGCCAGCGGCAGCAACAGCGCCGGCGTTGCAATCGTGCCGAGCTGATACCAAATCTCGACCACGGAGCGTGCCCACAGCGCAATCGCAATCGCGAGCACAAAGGTGATAACCAGACCGGAGCGAGTCAAGCGCGTTAAATCTGCATCCAGGTCGCGCTTCAATAATTTCGCCAAAACATCTTTACCCAGCGTGATTGCAGCAGTGAACGAGAAACCGTCGACGGTTGACATGATCGTTGCAAACATCGCGACATAGAAAAGGCCGCGTGCGGCCGCGGGCAGGAGCTGCAACGCAAGCTGCGGATAGGACGCAATGGCATTGGACAAGTTCGGCAAAAGTGCGCGTGCGTACAAGCCCGTGGTGGTCGTCATGAAATCGAAAAGCGCCCAACACAGCACGGAGACCAAAATGCCGTTGCGCGCGGTCTTCTCATCGCGCGCGGCGAAACAGCGCTGATAGAACGCCGGATCGACCAGTGTGCTCATGGCAATGAAATACCAAACTAAAATATAAAGCGGAGGATTCCCGCCGTGCCAGGTGAGATGCGCGGCGGGCAAATTTCGTTGCAGAAATTCCAGCCCGCCGAATTTTATCACGGCAAAACCGAGCAGCAGTGCGAAGCCGGCGAACATCAAAATGAATTGAAAAATCTCGGTGCGCACGACCGCGGCAAAGCCACCGCGAAACGCATAGATCATGGAGAAGAGTGTGCCCACGAGCACGCCCACCCAGAGTTGCCACCCGAACAGAATCTCGCAGAGCACGCCGAGCATGAGCACGTAGGGCGCGGGCGTGGACAGCATAAATACGAAGAGCGCGCCGACGATGCCGGCAGCTTTGCCATAGCTGCGCTCCAATTGTTCGGGAATGGTGAGGAGCGCTTGTCGCCGCGCGCGGCCGGCAAGAAAGAAGGCAAAGATGATCGCGTAGAGATAATACGGCACGCCGAAGACCAGCCAGTTCGAGAGGCCATGCTTGTAAGAGAACTCGCCCACACCGAGAATGCCGCCATACCAAGTGGTCACGAGCGTCGCAACGAAGGCGGGCAAAGACAGGCGCCGTCCGGCGAGAACGTACTCTTCCAAATTTCTATCGGCATGCCGGGAGCGAACGAAGCCGAGATAGAGGAGGACGACTAGATAGAGGAGCAGGATGATGTAATCGCTAGCGGCCATATGTGAAATGCAGTGATCAGTTGTCAGTCACCAGTGCGCCATTCATGAGACTCTGCGGGCGGCAACGGATCACTGGCTAAAAATTCCTCCGCACGCGATAGCAAAACAAATTGCCGGCTCGTACTGTAATGGAAAATTCTTCGCCCCGCGCTTCGTTGCTCAAGCCATCGCGCACGGCCCATTCGAGGGCTTCGTCGTTCAGCGGATATTGCAATCCGCTCGTCGTAATGCCCGTTACTCGCCGGAAGGCAAGCAAAGTAATCTGCTGGCCGGGGAACGCTGCAAAAGTTGCAGTGGCGGGCGCAGAAGCCGCGACGATAAAACTGCCGACGCCGAAATCATCGTGCATTTCCAAATGCATTTGCCCGCAAAATTTTTCTACGATATTGAGATTGACGAGTTGATGATCGAAGCGCAGGCCGGTGATTCCCACCAAGATCGCGCGCGCGATTTTTTCTTCCACGGCAAAGGCCAGAGCCTTTTCGAGATCGGTGGCAGACTGGCTCGGACGAAGAATCAATTGCGCCTCGGGAAAGGCGCGGCGCGTCTCTTCGCTCATGGAATCGAAATCGCCGACAATGAAGTCCGGCGCGAGGCCGCGTTCCTGTGCACGATTGGCGCCGCCGTCGGCACAGATGACCAGATCGGCCTGCGCGCGGCATGCTGCAAGAATATGGGGCGCGGGCAGAATGCTATTGGCAATGAGAAGTGCGGTGCGTTGCAACATAGCTGGTCGAAATTCCTCTTTTGAGTTTCAGTTTACGGGCTGGAGTTGAATTCATACTTCACACTCATAAACACCTGCCGCTCCGCCGCCGGGAAGAACTCTTCACTTTCACCGTGGCTGATATACAGCCGGTCAAAAAGGTTTTGCGCATGAAGCTGCAACGACAGGCCGGTCAGTGGACCGCGCTGAAATTCGTAACCGAAGTCGCCGTGAAAAACGGTGTAGGCCGCAACCGTGTTTTGCTCGTTCTTATAATTATCCGTGTACTGCTTGCCCACATGCTGCACGGCAAGTGAAGCGACAACACCGGCATGCGAAAAAGTCAAACGTCCATTGGCGAGCACATTCGGAAAGCCGGCAATGGGGTTGCCCGCCAAGTTTTGCGCCACTCCATCGGACCCGTAGCTGACATAATCCTTCAGCTCGTTTTGGGCAAGCATGAGATTGCCGCTCGCTCGCAGCGCAGAAGTTAGCTGCATATTCGCCAGTAATTCGATGCCGGTGTGCAGGGTGCGTTCGGCGTTGCCCGTCACTGGCTGGCCGAAACGATCGAGTTGGCCGCTTTTGATAATCTCGTCTTTGAAATCCATATAGTATAAATTCACCGCCGCGTGCAGCCGCTCGTTGCGATAGCCCAACCCAAGCTCGTAGTCGTTGAGCTTCTCGGGCCGCACGAGCGGAGCGTCGAAGTTGAAGCTGCCGTCTGCGCGCACTTCAAATTGCGGCGCGATTGCGCCCCAGTTTGCCGGTGTACTCGCCTCCGCGGCGTCATAGAAATTTTTCAAGCGTGGCTCGCGGTGCGTGCGCGAGAAACTCGCGAACACGTTGAGCTTTGCCGTGGCGTTATAATTCACACCCAGCCGCGGGTTGAGAAAGTGAAATGGCAGGGTGAATTCAGTGCCGAGAAATCTTTCTTGATAGAGGCGATAGCGTAGGTGGAGGTATTGAAGATCGAACATTGCGTTCACGTTCGGGCGCAAAAGGAAGGTTGCGTGCGCATAGGATGAAATGATGTCCTTTGCGCCGCGATATTGATAGTGACGCCGCGCGCCCACGTAATCGCGGCCGGAATATTCGCCCGCAACAGCAAGCGGCAACGCGCTATCGCCTTCTTGAATGCGGCCCCAATGCAGCGAGCGATGCCGCCGCAGCTCTGCACCGAGCGTGAATTCTCCGCGGCTGTGCGTCCACGTGACTTGCGGCAACCACCCGAGCTGGCGATTGTCTACGTACGCGCGAATGAGCAAGCTATCCACAAACACATCTTCGGGATTGCCATTCACCGCAAAGCCGAATTCGGGTGTGAGGCGGTAGTAGGACATCGGAGCCCACGCGCCGTCATAATCAAAGAAGCCATAGCCGCGCACGGCAAAGAGGGTGTTATTGAAACGCACGCGCTCGTTGAGACGATACTCGTGCAGCAACTGCAATTGCGGTTGATTGAAGCTCTCGATCTCATCCGGGCGGCGAATGGGATTTTCCTTGCGCATATCGCGTTGCAGCGCGCGCGCTTTGGAAATGCCGTAATAGGCAAGATGGTCTTTGATGGGGCCGCCGTAGAAGTGCAAGCGCGTAACGGAATTTTTGCCCGCGCGCGCGGCGCCGAGAAAATAGCTTTTGAGATCGATCCACGCGCGTTCGCGATAACCGTCACTCTGCACGCGTGAAACGCGACCGAAGAGCAGATACTTTTGAGCCAGCAAGCCGCTGTTGAGCGCGAGGGAATATTTTTTCGTGTCATAATTGCCCGCGCCGAGATAGGCTGCAATTCCGCCGCGAGAAGAAGGCGCCGAGGTAACGAGGTTGACCGAGCCGCCGATCGCGGGCGGCCCGTAGAATGCGCTGCCCGCGCCGCGCTGCACCTGCACGTCGCCCGTGTTGCCGAGCAAATCCGGAAAGTCGATCCAATACACGTTATGGTCTTCGGGGTCGTTCTGCGGCACGCCGTTGATGAGCACGGAGATGCGGCGTTGATCGAAGCCGCGAATGGAGAGATAGTTGTAGCCCAGACCGTTGCCGTTTTCAGAATAAAAATTTGTGGAAGGCAGTTCGCTGAGCAGCACGGGAATATCCTGCGCATAATAGCGCGTGCGAATGTCTTTTTGTGCGAGCGTGGCGAACGCGGCCGGGGTCTCGCGTTCGACGGCGCGCGTTGCGATCACAGTGACCGCCGGGCTGGTCAAGATTGCCGGCGTGAGGCGAATGCGTACGTGCGTTTCAGGTTGTTGGACTTCGACGCGCAGGCGTTGCCGTTCATAACCGATGAAGCTCGCCACCAGGGTGTATTTGCGAAATGGCACATTCTCAAAGATGAATTTTCCCTCGGCCTCGCTTACGGTGCCGAGCGTGGTGGCTTCGATTTGCAGAGTGCAGTGTGTCAGTGGCATATCGGTTTCGGCGTCGACAACAATGCCGGTGATCGTTCCACTTTGTTGCGCAAGTGCGGCGGTGGTGAGCGCAGTGATGGCGGCGAGCGCGAATAGCATGAAAACTCTCATTCCTCACCTCTCAAAATAAAAATGCCACATTCCACCGGCTGCCGGTTTGGGAATGTGGCCCTAAAGCGTAGAAACGCAAAGCCCAAATGTGCGCACTGCGCGGTGACCGTTTTCCCTACGCCGGCATGATCCGGATCAGGTTCTAAGGGTGTAATCTCAGTCCCATTTTTCATGGGACACCCCTAAGGGTCGGCGCTAAAATAGAGCAATAGAGTTTAGAAAGTCAAACGAAATTTCGTTCCGTGCGGAATGCCTCAGTTGTTGGTGGAGAGCGTCACACG
>JABWAN010000308.1 GCA_013361015.1 Candidatus Zhuqueibacterota bacterium
ATTGCAGGATGCGATCGCCCAACCGGCTGCGGGCTTCGATGAATTCTTTGGGGTGCATCTGAAAGTTTTCGCCGAGCAGGACGAGTTGGAAATCCAGGCCTTCTTCCGCGAGCCGGTAGAGCGCGTTGAAAAACACACCCGGCTGCTTGTCGTAATCCCACCGGTGATTCCAGAGAATCACCGGCACGCGATTCTTGCAGATCTCGCGCTGCGGGAACCCGGACAAATCCATGCCCATATATGTGACCTGCGACTTGTTCATAATTTGCGCATGCGCGCGCTCCGGCACGAATTCCGGAATGTCATTGATGAATTGCCGCAACGCATCATTAAACCTGTCGAGATGATAGTGCGAATTAAACAGACAGCGTTCGGCCGTGAGTGCGGACACCACGTTCGCAAGGCCAAAGTCGACTTCCGGCTTGTCTCCCTCCGCCGTAAGATAGGCAAGCTGGTTTTCATGAAAGAAGAGCACGGCGGGACAAGTGAAACCGGTGAGCGCCTTCAGCTCCGCGAGGTTGATCAAATCCGTTGCAATGATTAAATCACAGTCGCGCAACGCATGCCCATAGGCTTCAGCGACGTACATGGCCGCGCTGCGGAGACGCCACTTCCAAAACCGCGAGGGCAAAGTGATCGGTGTTATCTTGTGGCGGCTGTGTTTGATCAGGCCGTCCATAAAGCTCTTGTGCGAGCCACCGTAAAAACTTTCGACAAAGACGAGGTTCATGGTGATGCACTCCGATGATATGGTCAAACTTTCTGTTAGCGGGGATTATCTTAAACGATGCTTGCCGGTGTAAACCGCGGCCCGGTCCTCGCGCAAGAAACCCACCAGCGTCATGCCGGTTTCATGCGCGAGGTCGACTGCTAAAGATGAAGCCGCACTAACCGCCGCGACGAACGGAATACCGGCGAGCAAAGCCTTTTGCGCCATTTCGAAGCTCAAGCGGCCGCTCACCCAAAGCCCGAAGTCGGACAAAGGATGAGAGTGATGCAGCAAGGCCAGACCGATCACTTTATCAACCGCATTGTGGCGTCCGATATCTTCGCACGCATAGATGATTTCACCGGCGCCTTGAAATAAAGCCGCTGCATGCAATCCACCGGTGGCAGCATAATGCATTTGATGGCCCCGGATGTCTGCAGGCATTTTTTTCAACGCGTTCGCCGAGATCGCGAACTGATCCGCGAGGCGGGGCGCCTGCACGCGCACGCGCTCCAATGAAGCGCGCCCGCAGATGCCGCAACTCGAAGTGGCGAGCATTTGTCGCTGGCAAGATCGCAAATGCGCGGGAGTGAGCGCGGGCAAAGAGCACAACAGCACGTTGGGGATTTCCAATCCGAATTCGTCGTGCGCCCAGGCGATCGTCAACGTTTGCAAATGCGCTTGGCATTCGTGCGGCGGAACAATGCCTTCGGAAAGCACAAAACCGCGCGCCAGTTCGAAATCCTGGCCGGGCGTGCGCATCACCACGCCGAGCGCAAGGCCATTCACTCGAATCTCGAGCGGCTCTTCCACCACCAAGCAATCGATCGCCTCGCGCACTGTGCCTTGCTGCAAGCGATGAATGAAGTAGTTTTTCGTGGGAAGATTCATGCTGGTTGCTGGAATCTGGTTGCTGGTGGCTTATCGTTGACGGCTCGAGATGCTACACTACACAGAAATCACATGCAGTAGCCTGCCTCGCGCAACAAGCAACGAACAACGAGCAACTTCATCTCACCCGAGTGCGGCGCGCCGCTTCACGCTCGAAGAGATTTTCGAGGCGCGTGATCATCATCTCGTGCGAGAAGCGTTCGGCCACGCGCTGCTTCGCCGCCTGGCCCATGCGCGCGCGCAACGAGGAATTCTGCAAAAGCGCAATGGCATTTTCCGCGAGCGCGTGGGGCTCGCCGGGCGGTATCAAATAACCGGTCTGCCCGTCTACGACAATTTCCGGCATGCTGCTGATGTTGGTCGTAATCACCGGGCGGCCGCACGCCATCGCTTCGATGATGACGATGCCGAAGCCTTCCCAATACGAGGGCAACACGAGCACGTCAATGGTTTGCATCATCGCCGCCACATTTTCCACAAAGCCGGCGAGGAGGACGTGGCGTTCCCAGCCCTTGTCACGAATCTCGCTCTCGATCATTTCGCGCAACGGCCCCTCACCCGCGACGATCAAGCGCGCCTCGGGCATGCGCTCGTGAATGACTTCAAAGGCCGACAACAAAACGCCGAGGCCTTTGCGTTCATCCAATTGCCCAACGAAGCCGAGCACCGGCGCATGCTCCGCAATTTGCCACTCCTTGCGCAAGGCATGTTGCGCCGATTGCACAAACGTTTCGGCTTCAATCCCGTTGTGAATGACTTCGATACGCTGTGCATTGAGCCAGGGTGCGTTTTGCAGCAAAGCTTTCTTTGTTGCATGTGAATTCGCGAGAACACGCGTGGCGAGCACGTTGTAAGCGAAGCGATAGCGCCAGCGATTTTTGAGCGGATAATCAATGCCGCGCCGCGGAATAATGGCCGGCACGCCCGCGAGCTTCGCGGCCACACCGCCGTTGCGCAGCTCTTTGTCCATGTTCGTCAGCACCACCTCGATGCGATTTTGACGCATGAAACGCGCGAGCTTGCAAATGCAAACAGGATCGAAGTCGCTGCGAAAGCTCATGAGCTTGACGGGGATGCCCGCGGCGACCGCGCGCTCCGCCAGTTCGGTATAGGGCCGGCAACAGAGCCAAACCTTGTGACCGCGTTCTTGCAGAGCACGCAAGGTACGCAACATCCAAATCTCCCCGCCCGCGAACATTTGAATGCTATTGATGAACAAGATGCGCATGTTGGTGACAGTTCACTTTTATCTTAAGCTCTTCTCGGCAGGACTTGCGCCCGCGCCAGCGTGTGTTTCTTTCAAGCACCGGAAAGCAAGGCCTGCATCTTCCGCACGACGTTGGTCGCGCCGTGGTTGCGTTCGGCCCATTCTCTTCCGCGTTGCGCGAAATTTTGGCGCAACGAAGGGTTCGCGCACAAACGCCGCAGTTGCGCCTGCAAATTCTCAAAAGTAATCTCGACAAAAGGATGGTCGGGATAGCGCGCGAGAAATTCCGGCATCAAACTTGTGCAGGTGCAAATGCCGAGTGCAAGGCCTTCAACGGCATTGACGCCGTAACCCAGCTCTCCGAGGTTGTCGATAAAAATATCGCACTGCGCCTTCCGGCGCATGGCTTCGGCGTGCGGCACGCCCTCGATCAATTCAAATTGTAGAGGAAAGTCACGCGCGAGACTTTGGACCGCGGCAATAATCTCGGCGCTGCCCTTCGCCGCGCGATTCGTGGGCGCATGACCAATGACGAGACGGCCGGCATTATCGTGTGGCGGCGGCGGCGGATACTTGTCAAATTCGAATGGAAACAAAATGTGCGTCAAGCTGGGATCGAGCGCGAGGTGATCGAACTCCAAAGTTAGGCGCAAATCGGCGCAAGCGTCGATCGCCGGAATCAGCCCGCGCGTGCGCAAATCCGAGCCGGTGTATAGACACACGATCTTTTTGCCGCGGCGCCGCAATTCTTGCACGGTTCTGCCGTCGCGAAAAAACTCCAAACCGCCTTCGAGTTGATAGAGATCGAAATTCCAAAAATCGATTTCTGCCATCGCGCGTGCGATGCGGGCTTGCCAGATGCGTTCGCGCAGGGCAAACAACATACTCTCCGCGCGCGAATGGGCGTACCAGCGCGGCGGTGTTGTGGACGGCTGCCTTTGGCGGTTGGAAATTTGCAAACGTACACGAGGCGAGACCACGCGTTTGATCCAACGCAACCCCGGCGAGCGCAAAAAGGGGAGCTCCAAACAAATATCTTCTTCGTACCCGCGCGGGTCGCGCAGCAAAGTGATAAGCCGGCTTTCAAAACCGAGCCGGCGTTCAGCGCGCACGAAAGTGATGGGCACGCCGGAAATATTTTGTGGAGCAATATGAAGAATACGGCGAAGGGTTGGCATCAGACCAGCTATTCGACCAACGTTGAGTCGGATTCAGGATGATAGAAATTAAAAAAACGCTCCGCTAATGCGAGACACGTGCTTACAGTCTCCAACGACTTCAGTGCATCGGCCTCGCTGAATATCGACCATGGGTCGCGGTAGCCTTCTTCATCGCCATAATCCGTCATGAAGTGTTGAGCAAAACCCAACTCATCAAATACGGTGAGCGCCGTTTGCAAATCTGGGAGCAAAGCCGCGTCGATGCGATTCTTTTTTATTATCTCTCGCAGTTGATTCGCGGGATTATGAGTTTTCTGTACGGGTTCGAAAAGTGCGATAATCGCTTTGCCGGAATTCTCCACCGACAGCTGCGCATTGTCCACGCACGAACGCCAGCGTCGCAATTGATAGTCTTGTTGGGCTTCTTCCTGAAAGCCTTTTGCAAGCCGTAACTGAAAACGCGCATCAAACTCTGAGCTCACGATAGCCTCCTTCCCAAGTTATTTCCCAAGGGCCGCGAGGCGGCTTTTGCCAATCCCAGCTCATTTGATCGCCAAGCTTCTTTCGCTGCAAGCCGGCTTGCGTGATGATTTCCCGGATGCGTTGCAGCTTTGCGGCCATGTAGCCTTGTGAATCGTAAAGTAGAATGCCGTCCAAGCCGAGATCGAGATATAGTGAAGGAAAGCCGCGTTCAAACTCTTCCGGCGTGCGCGCGGTAAAAGCCAGCTTTTCTGCAAACTGGCCCGCAATGATGCGGCGTACAAACAGAACTCTTTCGAAGCGTCTTTCCGGCAGTTGCCGCGCGAGCAAGAAGAGATCGTAATCACTCTCCGGCCGCGCTTCACCTCGCGCGCGTGAGCCGAAGAGCACAAGAGCTACAAGATTTTCGCCGAGGTGCTGTTGAAAGCAGGCTACTAGGTTCGACACGAAATCCGACTTCATTGCATTACTCACGTGCTTGAGTTCGAATCGAATACAAAAAAAATCTAAACAACCCCGGCGCCAAATGCCAATGGAAACTTCGAGTGGGGATTTCCGATTGGATTTCTCGCCGATTTTGTTTATACTCGCCGGCAAAATTTCAATCACCTCTGCCGATCGAAGAACATGCCCTCCTCCACCCTGCTGCAATCTCCCATGATCATTCTGGCCTTTTGCGCGAGTTTGTGCGCGCTGGTATTGTGGGCCACCCGGCAATCGTGGGCGAAAAAATTTTTCAGCGTCATTCCCTCCATCGTGCTCATCTATTATCTGCCCACTTTCGCGGCGACGCTCGGCGTCATTCCGACGTCGTCTCCAGTTTATGATTGGATGCGCGATTATCTTTTGCCCTTTAGCCTCTTCTTGTTGATGGTAACCGCGGACGTGCGCGCGATCATGAAGATCGGTCCAAAGGCGCTCGCGATGATGCTGTTCGGAACCGTCGGCGTGATTTTAGGCGGGCCGATCGTGTTTCTAATTTTCGAGCGCTGGCTGCCGCCCGAAACTTGGAAAGGCATGGCCGCGCTCTCCGGCAGTTGGATCGGCGGCAGCGGCAATTTTGCGGCGATCAAAGAGGCCGTGGGCGCGCCCGACAATATCATCGGCTTGTTCATCATCGTGGATACCGCGGTGGGATACACGTGGATGGGGGTGTTGCTCTTTCTCGCCAACTATCAAAAGCGCATCGATCAATGGAATCACGCAAGCACGGCGGTGCTAGAAGACTTGAATCGTCGCATGAAAGATTTCGCAGAAGAACAAACGCGGCCCTTGACGCTGTATGACGGAATGTTGATCCTCGCCTTCGGTTTTGCCGGCGCGGTATTGTGCCAGCAAGCCGCCGCGTGGATGCACGCGCTCACCCATCCAGCGCTGCAAAATTTTACGCCGCTCGTGGCCTCGATCTTCACCAGCTTCACCTGGCTGGTGATTTTTATTTCCACCGCGGGCATCGCGTTGTCCTTTACGCCGTTACGCAAAATCGAAAACGCGGGCGCTTCCAAGTTTGGCTATGTTGCCCTCTATCTCTTTCTCACTTCCATCGGCGCGAAAGCGGACTTGCACGGCATTTTCCAAGCGCCGGTGCTGCTCTTAGTTGGCGTCGTGTGGATACTCTTTCACATTGCCTTTATGCTTCTTGGTGCGCGCTTGCTCCGTGCGCCGATGTTTCTCGTCGCCACGGGCAGTCAAGCCAACATTGGAGGCGCGGCCAGTGCGCCGATTGTTGCGGCGGCATATTACGAATCCATGGCGCCGGTGGGCGTGCTCATGGGCGTGCTGGGATATTTGCTCGGCAATTACGGCGGCCTCGTGTGCGCGTTCTTGTTGCGTTGGGTTTCAAGCTGACATGTCCATCCATTTGAAAAGTGCTGTTACTGGTAATTGTTAATGAGCAATTGATCAATTGCCAATTAGCAATCAACCATTGACCATTAACTACCGACCATTAGCAATTCGAAGCTCACTGCCCCTGCCCGGTGTACCAATCCAACGTGCGCTTTAATCCCTCTTCAAAGTCTATCGCCGGCGCAAAACCGAGTACTTCGCGCGCGCGCTGAATATCTCCGCGATGGCGGCGCACGTCCGCGGGGCGGGCGGCGCGGAATTCGATCTTGCCTTCATAGTTGAAATAAGCACAGATGCCTTGCATCACACGCGTGATACTCAACTCCTGCCCGGAAGCGAGATTGATCACTTGGCCGCGTGCAGCCGGAGTTTGATATGCCGCAAGCAAACCCGCCACCGTGTCGTCCACATAAATAAAATCGCGCGTCTGTTGGCCGTCGCCGTAAATGATCGGCGGTTCGCCGCGCATGAGCCGGGCCGCAGTGAGCGGAATTACGGCCTCCAAGCCGCGATCCTT
>JABWAN010000309.1 GCA_013361015.1 Candidatus Zhuqueibacterota bacterium
TTCATTTGAAAATTTTCAATTTGAAATTTGCGTGATCGTTACGCACAATTTCAAAACGTTGTCATTCAGGAGGAATCTTTTTAAGCACTTGGTAAACCTCTCAAAGCAAAGTACCATATGTGAAGTAGAGATTTCACAACCTGAATCCGTTCGTCTAATTATTAACCCTTGTTTGTTGGTAGCTCCTTGAAATAATCCAAAAAAGGCGTATGGTGCAATTGACTATTCCAGGATTCTATTACTCTACAAAGGTAAATAAATAAAGGTATCAAACAATTAACTTCGTTTTCATCAGTATGTGTATAGGTAAAATCAAAAAAAGGATCAGGCGAGACAAACAAACCATCGTGAACGACTATTGTATAGTTTTGCTTGATTACTGAAATGACTTCCGGCCAGAATTTTTGATAATTGTAACTATAGACAGAAGCAGAAAAATCTTTCAAATGTTTATGCAAAGTTTCTTTTGACGGACCGTCGTAGGCAATCAAAAAGCAAGGTGTATTGGGATGAATAATTGGTTCCGATTTTTCCTTTGAGTGGTAGGTCACAAAATGTGCTCGCTTCAGTTCTTTGACTTTCTTGAATGTTTCAAGCGCGCTCTTGAGATGAGATTTTTCGCTATATGATGCAGTTGTCAGGTTAGACTTCACTTCGATTGCTGCCAAGACAAAATCCGACAACGTGATTTGAATATCGTTGTGCAAATGTATCTTCGGTGACAACGCAGACTGTAAAATTATGTCTATTTGTCCAGATGTCTTGTCGTCGCAATCTATAATTTCTCCTGTTTTGTATTCCACCAAAGACGGTAAATTGTTTCTTAAGAATGCATTGATAAATCCTTCTCTTGCCGAACCCTTCACATCAGAATGGTGAGCAAGGCTTGAATGTTTATGATACTGAAGTAATTCATCTCGTATCGAATCAAAATGTTTATAGAGAAGCCTTCTTGTCTCCATATTCCTGTCTTCGCTAAAAGGTGAAAACTCAAACTCACTTCAAACAAGGTTTATGCGCCAGCCAGCCTCAGCAACCTCTCTGCACCCTTTGCCGTGATCTCGCAATAAACTTCTTTGCTCGCGCTGCCGTTTTGCAAGAACGGCGCAGTCTGTCCGGCAGAGCATCAATACACATTCCCGAAGTTTCTACCTTGCCCGCACTAGTTAACCGCGCTATGCTTGTTGCACGACAGCGTCTTCTATGCTTCAAGCCGTGTCCTGCTCAACCTCAACGCCGTTGTGCCACAACTCGTACTCGCTCAAATCTCTTTCATCATCCCAGGATACGCCATATCCTCCAGCATCAACCGTCACGGCTTTGAAGAAGGCTTTGTGCTGCAGCAATTGAAAACGATCGAGCTTCAAAAGCTCATGGCAGTCATAAACCTTTCGAACGCCATTGACAAATGTCACAAAAGGCGGTTCTCTTTGAGAGGCGTCACTGATTTTATTTTTGGCGCATTCATATTCGCTCATGCCGCCAGAACTCTTCTCTTTCGCGCTACTCGTGCCGGTTGATATAGCTTTTCTCGCGACGCATCATCGAGAAATTCTTCATGGCAATTTTCACAAATCCAAACGCCAACGGCCTTGACCGTTTTGTTCCTCTTCTCAAGAAAAATATCTCGCTCTTCGCGGCGCAATTTTTTCGAGCCGCACATGCGGCAAAAGTCGCCTTTCATAAGTTTAACCTCCAAACTTGATGAGGTCATCTCGGCTCATCATCAATCCAGTTGGCAAGCTGATTGGGCGGGAGCAGGCTTTCAAAATCTTTTTGATTGCGCGTGATAACGACATGCTTCCCGACTTGAGCCATCGCAGCGATCATCAAGTCGGCGTATTTTTTATGAGCCTTGTGCAATCGCTTTAAGTCTTCCAGCGCTTTGCCGCATTTGTCGTCGAACAATATCTGATTAAATTGGGTCAAAAACTTCTGCGTTTCTACAAGAAGCGAGTGTGCAAACGCCGCTTTTTCAGGGGGCGCTTTGAGCGCAAACTCGCACCGGCCACGAAGAACCTCTGCAACAACCACCGAGGGAATTGCGATCTCCGCCCAGGTGACACGCTGCACATGCAGGAGAAGGGTCGGATGCTCTTCACCATAATGCCGCAGAACATTGGCATCCCACAAATACATATGCGCCCTTTAGTTTTGCTAGGAACTTCTTCTCCGTTCAATGTCATCGAACAACTCGCCCCAGGTGGGATCATTCTTGAATGCACCGTACCACTCCCACGGGGTTTCATGCAACAAGCTGCCCGACTTGGGTTCTGCGCTCACGTCAATTTGAATGACTTCGGTTCGGCTGATCATTTCAGAGATAGCTTTTCGAATTGTTGCGATAGCTTCGGAGCGTGTTGGCGCAATGATCATACATTCAGGCAGGGCCGGCACAGTCGCCTGAACGTGACCATTTTCTTCTTTGAGCATGACTGTATATTTCATTTTGATTCTCCACTATTGGGTTAGCTGAGCATTTAATCCAACCTCCGCAACCTCTCCTCCACCTCTGCCGTGATTTCGCCATAAACTTCTTTGCTTGCGTTGCCGTTTTGCAAGAACGGCGCAATCGGCACAATCTCTCCGAATGTGATGCACACGTGCGGGCGTTTGAAGATCGAGCCGCGCACGCGAAACAAGCCGTCGATATACACCGGCATGATGTCCGCGTTGTTGCGCGCAGCAATCATGGCCACACCGTTTTTCAGCGGGCCGAGCTTGCCGGTCTTGGTGCGCGTGCCTTCGGGAAAGAGCAGCACGGCTTCATCTTGCTGCAAGAGTTTTTCAATGCGCCGCATGCTGCTCAAGCTGAACTCTGCGCGGTCGATGGGAATGCAATTATAAAACCGCACGAGCGGCGCGAGCAACGGATGCTCGAACAGCTCTTTCTTCGCCATGAAGTACAACACGCGCGGCACGTGGCAACCCACGACAAACGGATCGACCGCGGAAACATGATTGACTGCAAAGAGCAACCTGCCTTTGCGCGGAATGTGCTCCTGCCCGAGCACTTCGATGCGATACTGCGCGCGAAAGCAGCGGCGCACCAGCCATTGCGAGAATCTAAATAAAATGCGCCTCACGGCCAAGCTCTATTTGCGAGGCCTGGCATTCCTCCTCATAATGTCATTCAGAAGGAATTTTTTTACTCGCTGGACATTCTTCCCAGTGCTCAAAAGGATTCCTTCTGAATGACAATCGCTAGAGGGGATGCGAGCCTCTTTAACTTTTCAGCGAACAACCATTGGAAACTTCTTCTGCAAAGCGCAAACGATGAAATCCACTTGCTGCTCGATGCTCATATCCGTCGTGTCGAGCATGACGGCATCATCCGCCGGACGCAATGGGCCGGCGGAACGCTTTGTGTCTTTTTCATCGCGCTCGGCAATCTCGGCGCGCAGGGGTGCGAAGTCACGCTCGACGCCTTGCTTTTGCAATTCGAGATGGCGGCGTTTCGCGCGTTCGTCAATCGAGGCGGACATGAAAATTTTCAAATCCGCGTTCGGAAACACCACGGTCCCGATGTCGCGGCCTTCCATCACCACAGCGCCGCTGCGACCGATTTCGCGCTGGCGATTGACCATGATCGCGCGCACGCGTGGATTGCTGGAAATCGGCGCGATGGCATTGGTCACGTGCGGCGCGCGGATTTGCGCGGTCACGTCGCGACCGTCTAAAAACACGCGATCGCCTTCAGGCAAAGTTTTGATCGAGATCGTCGTGCTCTCGGCTTGCTGCACGACGACTGCCTCATCCTCCGGCGAGATGCCGGCTTCCAAAATTTTCAAAGTAAGCGCACGATAAAACGCGCCCGTGTCGAGATACGTGAAACCCAAACGTTTGGCCAGCATGCGCGCGGTCGTGCTTTTGCCCGAGCCGGCCGGGCCGTCGATTGCAATAATCGGTCGTCGATCACTCTGCTTAAGCTGCGCGTGCGAGAGTTGATCTTCAGTCATCCTGTGAATCATGTGCCATCATCCAAAGAGTAAGTGATTCGACTTCCCTATCCCTTCTACCCAAACAGCAGGCGCGCGTCCGTGAGTAGCATTTGCCTGCCGAGATATTTTAGAAGCATTGAACTCGTTCCCATGCTCTGCGTGGGAATGCAGTTCGGGCGCTATGCGTCCGGAACTGCTAAAAGAGAACAACGCGTTTATCATCAAACACAGAACGCGGAGCGTTCTTGCTGCATTCCCACGCGGAGCGCGGGAACGAGAGGCATGGCTCTCAATCCTTCATCCGCAAGCCTTTTTCTTCATTCGAAAAAATCCAGCCGACGATTTTGCCGACGTCGATCGTTTCATCTTCCAGCCAATAACGGCGGTCGTGCTCGAATTGCGAGCTGGTGTCATCTTCCGGAATCGCACGCAGCGCTTGAAAGATGTCCTGCGCGCGCGCTTGCCAAACCTGCATATTCTTCACGCGCAAATCGACCCAACCCTCGTGCGCCCAGTGCTCGATATTCTCCGCCGTCACTTCGAGCTGTTCTTTGCCCTTAAACGGCGGAATCTTGATCTCCGGTCCGCGCAACAAACGGCGCCCATCCGGCAACAAAATTGGAATGCCGATCGAGATAATTTCCGCGCGCAGCTTGCGATCCGAGGCGATCAACGCTTGCACTTCCTGCGCGATGGCTTGCGCATCGCCGTTGCGCAAGGCTTCCAGAGTGCCGCAGGTCAATTTCAGAAGATGTGCTTCGTAGAGCAGCTTCGAGAGTCGCGGCGGCCCGAGCAATTCGAATGCGACACTGTCACAGCCGTGCTCCTTCACCAACTCTTTCATGCGCGCGAGCACTTTGCTCCGCAGGAAGCCCGCGCGATACGTGGGCCCCATCACGGCATTGTCGAGCGCATTGATAATGTCATGGCCGGTATTGCCGCCTTTGATTTCGTAGATCACACTCTTCGCGATTTCTTCCGGCGTGATAAATTCCATCTGTCCGGAATCCGAAATGGCCGCGAACTCTCCCAAAGAAAAGATGCCATTCTCGCCGGTATCGACAAACACCGATTGCAAAACTTCACCGGAAAGTTGCTCCCAATTCTCGGCGCCGGGTTCGACGCGATTGCAGAGCATTTGATCGAGCAGTTGCGCGCGCGCGGGCGGACAATCGCAAAGTTGAATCGGTTTGCCTTGCTTGCGAATCGGGCCATACCCAATGCTCTTCCACGCAATCGCAGCCGTGGGCTTCACTTCTTTGGTGATGGGCGCATCGGGGGTGCGCGCCATAAGAAAGAGCAGCAACGAGTGCGCGCCGGCGATCGACGACTTGCTCAACAACACGCGCGAGGGTTTTTCTTCCGAGTGTGTGTATGGAATATTCAAACCCATGCCGCCGGTGCCGCTCGTGCCGACTTTGCAATACACTTCCGTGCGAAAGCGGCGCATGGCTTCATATAGAATCTGCACGTGCCGAATCAACTGCGGAATATAGAGCGTGCACAGCAACTTTTCGACTTCATCGACCAAAATCGGATCGTGCGTCCGTTGTGTCTTCACGCGACCGAGGTGATTCTTGATGCGATAGTAGCTGGCGAAAATATCCTGATATGCCAACGCCGTGGCGGAATTGACGCAATCGACAATTACTTGCGGGCGATAGCGCTGAATGGCTTGAAAGAGCGCAGAGCGCTCCAAAATTGCGCTATTCAACTCATCCAATACGTCTTCGATGAGCATGTTGCGCAAAGTTGCATCACCCAGAATTTCTGCGCGCGCTTTGCTCTGCAAGGCTTCGCGCACGAAGATATTGCCCCAATGTGGCGTCACCCGGCAATGCTCGCCGTGTTCTTTGTTTAAACGCGCAACGGCCTCACGCGCCTCTTCTTCGGTCAACGAGGCGACGATGAGTTCATCGGGCGCTTCGCGCAATATTTTGCGGCAAACGGCCATGCCGACCAAGCCCCAGCCGCCAAGCACCATCACACGTTTATTGCGAATTTCCATGCCTCACCGCCGAATTATTTCAAAGATTGAAAGACACAACTATTTCTGGCAAGACTATTATTTCGTCACTGGATTAAAGCAGTGCAAAAAAATTTCACGCAAAGACGCCGAGCCGCAAAGTTTCCGCAAAGAAAAGCTTTGCGGGTTCTCGGCGTCTTTGCACCTTTGCGTGAGGCTTTTTCTTTAATTTTTGTCAGCAATCGTTTTGCTTTCCAAAATTCACTTTGTTGATCGTTCGAGATTGACCGCTGCGAACAAACGCTCGATTTCATCGTCCGTCAAATATCGCCACGCGCCCAATTGCAATTTTCCGAGACGCAACGGGCCCATTTGGACGCGCTGCAAAGCATTCACGCGGCAGCCGCACTTGGCAAACATGCGCCGTACTTGGCGATTGCGGCCTTCCCAAATCGTGACTTCGCACAAACTGCGGTCGCGCGGATGCGTAAAGCGTAATTCACCGCGCACCGGTTTGCCTTCTTCCTCGATCTTCACCCCGCGTTCGAAGCGCCGCGCCACGCTTTCTTCCGCGGGCTGCTTCAACAACACACGATAGACTTTTGGAATTTTATAACGCGGGTGCATCAAACGATGCGAGAGATCGCCATCGTTGGTGAGCAACAACAAGCCCTCGCTGTCGAGATCCAATCTACCCACCGGAAACAAACGCAACGGCGTGCGCACCAGGCTTAGAACCGTGGGGCGCTCCTTCTCGTCTTTGGCAGTAGTCACAAAGCCCGCGGGTTTGTTGAGCAAAACGTACGTGCGTGTATAATTCGACCCGACGCTGTTGCCGCGCACGCGCACCGCATCGTGCTCGGGGTCGATCTGCACGCCGAGCGTCCGCACGGTTTTGCCGTT
>JABWAN010000310.1 GCA_013361015.1 Candidatus Zhuqueibacterota bacterium
GAAAACTGCACTCGTTGCGCCGAATGCGATGGTCGTCACGCGAGACTTTGCGAAAAAATATTTTGGGGAGGAAGAAGCGCTCGGGCAAACTTTGAAGTTCGACAATCAAAACGAATATCTCATCACGGGCGTGTTGGCGAACGTGCCGGCCAACTCGCACTTCACGTTCGACTTTTTGGTTTCGATGGCGACCTACGCAAATCCGCGGCGCGACAATTGGGAATGGTTGCAATTCTACACTTATCTTTTGTTGGAAGAAAAAGCCTCGCCGCAAGCCGTGGCGGAAAAGTTTCCGCAACTGTTGCGCGCGCACGTGGAAGAAACCATTGCTGCGAATTATTCGCCGTACTTGCAGCCGCTCACCGACATTCATTTGCGCTCGCAGCTCTTTCGCGAGATGCAGCCGAACTCGGACCTGGCTTATCTCTACCTCTTCTCCGCGGTCGCGGGGTTCATTCTTTTGATTGCGTGCATCAATTTTATGAACCTCACTACGGCGCGCGCGACGACGCGTGCGAAGGAAGTCGGCGTGCGCAAGGCCACGGGCGCGGATCGTGTGCATCTGGTCAAACAATTTCTCGGCGAAGCAGTGCTCACGAGTTTGGCGGCGTTGTTGCTCGCGGTGATGCTCATGGAATTTCTCTTGCCCGTGTTCAATCGGCTCGCCGGAAGAAGGTTGGCGCTCAACTATTTCAGCGAGGTGCAGTTCACACTGAGTTTGCTCGGCATCGCGCTTTTGGTGGGATTGCTGGCGGGCAGTTATCCGGCGCTCGTGCTTTCGAATTTCAAGCCCGCGCATGCTTTGAAAGGCAAGCTCCAACGCGCGAGCGGCGCGGCTTTGCGCAAGGGGCTGGTGGCGTTTCAGTTCGCGATCTCGGCCTTTCTAATGATCGCCACGGGCATCGTGTATCATCAGCTCGAATACATGCAAAACAAAAAGCTCGGCTTCAACGCGGAGCAATTGCTCACCATTCCGATACGCGACGAGGCGGTGCGCGCGAAGTATGAAACTGTGAAGCACGAACTGGCGCAGCACCCCAACGTGGTGAGCGTTGCGGCTTCGAGCAATCTTCCCGGCGGCGGCGATTGGGGCATTCCCTACGTGCCCGAAGGCTTCCCGCACGACCAAATTCCTCCGATGCGCGTGCTCGCGGTGGATCACGATTTCATCACGACGTTTGGAATGGAGCTTTCCGCGGGCAGAACTTTTTCGAAGGAGCATCCGACCGACGTGACGAGCGCGTATCTCATCAATGCAGAAGCCGCGCAGCAACTCGGCTGGGACGATCCAATTGGGAAGAAGATCGCGATGCCCAACATTCAGCGCGAGCCGGGGCCGGTGGTCGGCGTGGTGAAGGATTTTCATTTGCGTTCCTTGCACGAGAAAATCGGGCCGATTCTGTTCTTCATTCCACCGCCGGATTGGTTCGCAGTGTTCTCGGTGCGCATTCGGCCGCAGAATGTTTCCGAAACGCTCGCGTTTCTAGAAAGGAAATTCGTTGAGCTTGATCCTGCGCATCCGTTCGAAGCGGCTTTCTTCGAGGAACGGTTCGCGCAATTGCATCAAGCCGAGCAGCGCCTCGGCGAGCTGCTGCGCTACGTGGCCATGCTCGCGATCGGCGTGGCATGCTTGGGCTTGTTCGGTCTCGCGGCGTTCACCGCGGAGCAGCGCACCAAAGAAATCGGCGTGCGCAAAGTGTTGGGCGCCTCGGTGCGCAGTATCTTCATGCTGCTCTCGCAAGATTTCACGAAGCTCGTGCTCGCGGGTTTCGTCGTCGCTGTGCCGCCGGCTTATTTCGTCATGAATCTCTGGCTGCAAGGATTTGCGTATCGCATCACCCCAAGCTTCGGAGTTTTTGGAATGGTCGGAGTGCTGACGCTCGCAATTGCGTGGTTCACGGTGAGTTATCAAGCGCTCAAAGCCGCGGCCGCGAATCCGGTTGCAGCTCTTCGCAATGAATGAGACGCAGAGATGAAATCTCGATTTTAGGGATGGATGCCCGCCGGTACGAGTGGTGAGACAAAGCGAGCGAGCCGTAGCCAAAAAGATTTTTCTTCCACGAAAATGGCACTGCCACAAAAATGCTTTTCGTTTTTGTGGCAGTGCCATTTTCGTGGGAAAAGTCTCTGCTTTTTAGCAACGCCTGCGCTTTTAATGGATTAAAGCGCTGCGCGGATTTCAAAAAAGCAAAAGCCCGCGCCCTCATGAAATTTGACGAGCACCAGCGGCGATCCCACTTGCAACGGGCGCGCCCGCGCTTTCGGCTTTAAGCCACCTCGCGCGCAGAGGCCGCCGAGGTAAACAAGCAGAGAAGAACCCTCGGTGAAGCAGCGACAGAACAAAAAAGAAAGCCCCAGCGTTTTGCGATAACCTCCGGACTTGCCAGAGATCTTCTGGTTACGGTGAGATTGTACTGCGAAATTTATGTCGCAGTCCTCAGCGTTGCGCTCACAAGCTTGGGCCTCAACGAGGCACATTACGCTATCTCTTCAACATGCCCGGGGCGCCCGTCAGAAAGAATCGGCTTGACATTATCGCTGCGATTCCTATATTCTTCCCGTTATTTTTTGCTATCGCATCGTGACGCGCACCTTTACTATTGGTTAATCCGCTTCCTTACAAAAAACTGCATTGGATGATGCCGGTGAGCCGCGCGATTACCGTACTCAGTTGCAATGTAACTGCCTTTTATTTCCTTCCTTCTGCCATACCAAGTGGCGGCGCGACTAGCTTATACCCGATTCAATCTATAACACTTCGAATGTGTCGTTGAGCTTTTGCGGAAAGGGCAAAGGTTTCGGCATTTTTGCGTTTTAGCAGTCTTGATTTTGTCGATCAGTAAATGAGATTTATTCGCTTGCAAGAGACCGAAAGGAGGTGAGTCGACAGCAAAGCATTACGGTCAACATGATTTAGTCTTCGCGGACTGAAATCGTGCTGCACGAGCGTTTTTTCTGCGAAGTGACCTGCGATTGACAGACGTCATGTGCAACCCTGCCGACGGCAATCGCGGGCAGTGAATGAGTTTTAGACCCAAGTAAAGAACCCCTAAACGCAAAGGGAGGTTTTGCATGAATCGCAAATCATTGGTTCTGATTTTACTGGGAGCAGTTTGCTGCATCGGTCTGCTCTTCGCTCATGACCTGAAGAAAAAGAGCGACAAAATTGCAGCCACCAAAGCGACGCAACTTTATTCCAATCCGAAGTACGCGCACTTGCAGTTGCCAACTCTTCGCGTGGATGAGCCTACGGTACAAAAGAAGTCCACTGCACCCAATTCCATAAATGCTGCGGCCGACGTCATCTTCAATGATGATATTGAAGGCGGAAAAGGCCCGTGGCAAGCTGGCGCAATTTGGGGTATTCGAGCTACTGCAGGTGGTTACTTAGATGAAGATCGCAGCGACTGGGAACCTTCGACCACGAACTCCCACAGCGCGACCCACAGTTGGCATGAAACCGGTGCGACTCCGTCGAGCACGGATCTGTTGATGTCGCCGGCCTTCACCATTCCCACCACAGTTACTGGCGGCGCACCTTTGGCGCGCATGTCGCTGGATTTTTGGATCGACTGGGATGCAGCCAATGCTGCGAATCGCGTTTATATCCACTTGGGAAAAGACGAAGCCCTCTGGGCCGTAGAGACGACCGATCCCGGCGCGGGTACCAAGAGTTGGGCTGTGCACAATCCCGGCGTTCCGCCGTATGATGTGTTCAGCCGGCAATACCTCACGACGCCTTCAATTGATTTGACTGGTGTCGCAGCCCCTATCAGCCTGAGCTTCCTTTACAAATCGATTTCCGAACCCGAGTTTGATTTTAACAAGGTTGATGTTTTTACGGCCGATGATAATTATGTCAGCTATCGTTCCGTTGCTTCGTTTGATGGCCCCGATGGCAGCGCCGGCGGCGGTACTGCTGCATGGAAGAGCCACACGGTGAGCTTGGATGCGTACGCCGGCAAAGTCATTAAGCTCCGCTTTAGCGAAAATGGCGATTACGGCTTCGTGCAGGCAGGTGATATTTTCGCGCTGGATGACATTACCGTTACCGGTCCTGGCGGCGTAGTGTTCAAAGATGATGGCGGCGAAACCAGCGCCTCCACGCTCGCTGCAGAAGGTTTTGCGGCCGGCGCTCCAATTGCAACTTATCAGGGCGTAGCCAATCCCAATCCGGCATGGATTAATGTTGCGGTTCCGGGAAATGTTCTGGTTACTGGCGCGAGCGGCACGCTGGTTCCTGGCGATAACGCGCGTCTCGCAGTTATATTTGCGTACGACCCGGCCGGCACAGGCGCGGCGCACACGACTGGTCGTGGTCTTTTTGTTGATGATTTCAATCTTGTTGGTGAAACCATTCAAGACGACGTTGCGGCTGATAACATCGACATTCCTTTCCCAGCCAAAGTCGGTCAGGCTGTGACGTTCACGTTGAATGTGACCAACACCGGCTCGAACCCGCAATCCAACGTGCAATGGCAAGGCGCGATCTTTAACAATGCCACGGGCGCGCAAGTCGCTTCCGTGGTTGGTCGTGGCACCGGCACGATTGATCCGGGCGCGAGCGTAGCGATTCCTTCGACCAATACCTGGACGCCTGCGGCACCTGGTGTTTATCGGATTCGTGCTTTCACGCGTCTCGCCAACGATGAAGATCGTACGAATGATACCACCGCAGTAGCGACCGACGATCCGGACGGTTTTGGCGACGCGCGCTATTCGCCGTTTGTGGTGCATGATGGCAACGTGCTGTTCTCTGCAGCTCTGTGGAACGCGCCGGCCGCAGCTACGCCCGCGCAATTGGTCGCACGTGGATTCCAAGTCAACACCACCAGATCGGAACCCGGTGTTGTGACCTGGCAAACCACGGCCTCCGCGCTCGTGCCGAATGTCAACCTCGGCGTGGATTACAAGGGCGCGTACGTGCAGTTCGATTCCCTCGGTCGTTGGCAGGATGAAGATTTGATCATCCCCAATTTGGATTTCAGCGCAGTGACTTCGGATGCATGGCTGACTTACAAAGCCCTCGGCGTGGCTGGTTTTGGCTTCACGCGCTTTTCAGTGAGTGTGAGCAATAACGGCGGCGCGAGTTGGAACGACGTTCCGGGCACGGAGCGTTTGCGTGGTATCGACCCGGAAACCGGCCAGAATTACGGCGGCCCGGCTTTCTTCACCGCAAATATTCGTCCTGCAGTTTTGAACATCACGCGTTGGGCGGCAGGCTATTCCAATGTTTGGGTGCGCTTCCGCTATCAAGCTCTGAATGACGGCGACTGGACCATTTGGAACGTCGGCGTGAGCGGCAAAGGCGTGCAGGCTGCGACTCTCACGGGCGTTGCCGATATTCCGAACGATCAAGGCAAGCAAGTGCGCGTAAGCTGGACACGTTCGCCGAATGACGGCGGTGTTGCGGGCGTGCCGATTACGCACTATGGCGTGTGGCGCAAGATCGGCGGCGCCGCGGGCCTCCAGCCTGAAGGCGTCGTGGTCGTTGAAAATCGTCAAGCCATGATCAACGTTGATGTTCAAGCATTAAAAGCCGGCACGCGTTTTTATGATGCGAGCGCCGCTACGGCTTGGGATTTTGTGGCCTCGGTTCCGGCGCACTCCGATCCCGACTACAACTACGTCGCACCGACGCTGGCTGACGGCGTTTCCACGTGCTTTATTGTTTCCGCGCACACGGCCAATCCGGCAGTGTTCGCCAATTCCAATGAATCGTGCGGCACCTCCACCGATGATCTGCCGCCGAACGCACCGGTTTTGAGTGGCCAGCCGCAAAGCGGTTTCGTGGCTTTGAACTGGACCGAACCGGACAACGAAGAACCGGCTTCCTATTCCGTCTATCGTCGCTTGGCGAGCACGCCGAATTTCGGCGATCCCATCGCAACGGTCACGGCATTGGAATACCGCGATGAGCAAATCGATAAGAACACCAATTACGTGTATGCCGTCAAAGCGAAAGACTATGCCGATAACGCGAGCGTGTTCTCCAACGAAATTCCGGTCACGACCACAAGCGTAGCCGGACGTCCGTCGGACGCAATTCCGACGGATTATGCGTTGGGCAACAACTACCCGAATCCATTCAACCCGACGACGATGATCACGTATCAATTGCCCAAAGCGGGCGAGGTGAAGTTGACGATCATCAATTCTCTCGGTCAAAAGGGGAGAACGTTGGTGACGGGCCAAGTCGCCGCGGGTTATCATCAAACGCTGTGGGATGCGCGCGATGATAATGGCGCATTGGTTGGCAGCGGCACGTATCTGTATCGCATCGAAGCTGGCAACTTTGTGCAAACGAAGAAGCTTGTTTTGATGAAGTAATCCGCAGTTTGAATCAAGGGAGCCGGGATGTCCCCAGTGGGCATCTCGGCTTTTTTGTTTGTGTTTTTGCCATTACGTTTCGTTTCAAGCTTGGCTCGATCGCGAAGCGGCTGACACACGGTGGTTTGAGTTTACTCACCTCTCTGCACTCTCCGCACACAAACCGAAAAACAATAGTCGCTGAGTACCGCGCTGGCAGATAGTGATCTGCAACTGGGCTATCATTTGGTGATTTGGAATGCCAAAGATCAAACGTCAGACCTGTATTTCTATCGTTTCAACTGTACCGTTTTTTCGCAGCTCAAGAAAATGACTGTAACGTAGTCGTTTTGCTATCAAGCAGTGATTTTGCTATCAGACCAAGTGCAAATTACGCGAGCGCCATATGGAATATGTGTTGGCGTAACATTCAGCCTGCGCCGCGTCGTCATCTT
>JABWAN010000311.1 GCA_013361015.1 Candidatus Zhuqueibacterota bacterium
AGTCGATTCGAGGACGGATCCATTGGCGTGTGCGCGCGGTGGATGTGGATAAGAAAACGCAATGGGGTAGCGGTTCGAATCTAAAGCCGTGGCTTGTCGACGTGATCACCGCGGTCGCAGAACAAAATCTGCCCGGCGCGCTTCCAACTGCTTTTAGTTTGAGTCAAAATTATCCCAACCCCTTTAATCCTGAAACGGCCGTCAAGCTTGCATTGCCGCGTGGGGAAAATGTCGTCATTCGAATCTACGACCTTCTGGGTCAACATGTGCGCACCTTGCTTGACCGCCATTTGATGGCAGGATACACAGAAATCGTGTGGGATGGGAAGGATGAAAATTCTCGCGTCTTGCCTAGCGGCGTTTATCTCGTCCGCATGCAGGCTGGAGAATTTTCCGCAACGCGGAAAGTCGTGGTGATGCGATAGATGAACTTGTTTGTGCGCACATCATCAAATAGTGAGGATGAAATGTACGGGACGGTTTTAGGCCAGAGGGCGTGGCGAACGGCCTCTTTTCATTTGTTTGTAGGAACCTTGCAGACGATGGTGCTTCTTCTTGGATTCAGCAGCGCGATAAGCCATGCTCAAGTGCCAGGTTACAAATACCAGGCAAAAATTACTCCGGAGGGCAAAGCTTTTGTTGTGGTCGCTCAACCGGACGCGCAATCTGCCTATGTCGGCGTGATTGGCAATGGCAATGTCATTGAGGTTCTGCAGAAGAAGGACGAGTGGCTGGAAGTAGTTCTGTCTTTTGGCAAAAAAGGCTGGGTGCAATATCTCCCCACGGGTATCGATTGGCAATGGGACTTCATCTCATTGGGAGCAGTTGTGAAACCCGAGCCTGCTTCGTCGCCCTCGCATCCCGCGGAATCACCGAGTTTGCCGCCTCCTCAACGATCGGAACAACGTGAAGGCGGCTATGACGAGTTATTGCAACGAATCCTCGCACTGGAAAAGAGAGTGCAGGCGTTGGAAGCGAAAGCACTCGTCGCCGCCGCACCTTCTTCTGCCGCACCGGTTTATGTGATCCCGAAACCTTCAGCAACGGAAATTGACGAAGCCGTGCGAGCGTATCTCAAGCGCGAAGTGCCGATCAGTTGGGTGGGCAATCTCATGGGCGGCGAGAATGCGCGAGTGGATTTGGTGGAAGTAGCGGCAATGGGCATCTACAACGAGCAGAACAAATACTGGCCCATGCGCCTCCGCTGTATCGGCGATTGCACATTGCGCGATCCCTTCAACCCGGGCCGCGTTGTTACTTTCGATCGCGTCGGAGAATTTGTGTTATATAAAGACGACTATGGCAAATGGAAAGCAGAGTTGAAAGGTGTGCTCTTTCAATGAGCCTCAAGGTACGCCCAGCCCTCAACTCGCAAGACCGCTTCAGGCCAAATGAACCTCTACGTTTGGGAGGAAAGTGCCAAGCGTTGGGGAAATGCGTGGCACTTTATATAACCTACTTCGCCCGCAACATCTTCTCCGTCTCCGGAAACTTCTCCATTGGCACGGGATAGAGATACACACCCGTGGCCAAGCCGCTGGCCTCAAACGTGAAAGCATGCGCGCCCGGCGAGAGGTTGCCATCGACAAGCGTGCGCACCAACTCGCCGCGCAAATTGTAAATTGCCAAATGCACACGCTCCGCTTGCGGCAGATCGAAGCAAATGATCGTCGAAGGATTGCCGGAGGTTCCGTTCGCGGAAAAGGGGGGCGGCAAGTTTTGTGCGAGACGAGATTGCGTCGGAACTTCGGCCACTGGCTTATCGACACTCACGTTGCCTTCTGGTTTGATTAAAACCAACTCCACGATCGTCATCGCTTCGGGCTGCGCATGCTGCAATAAATTTTGACACGCCTACCAATACGCGGCCTCGCTCAATCCACCTGCCAATGCAGAATCGGGATCAACCATCACTTATTGATTGAGGCGATGAGGCGGGCTTTTGTTCGGATCATGTGGTCGGTCGCTCCTACGCAAACAACAGCCGCAAATATGTCAGTGGCGAAGCTAGTTCCGCGCGCGGGGTCTCGTTCGCCATCATGCTCGAAATCCAATTGGCCACTTCAAAACTCTTCGCGGCTTTGCCCACGATGAAATTCAACAACGGCTTCACTTGCCCGAGGCGCTGCAACAAATAGCTCGTCTGCAACTCATTGCCGATTTCACCCCATAATAAGTCGGCATATTCCGCCAAGCTCGCCGCGCTCCAATTGTTTTGCGCACACGCGCGCGCCAGCACCTTCGCTGCAATCTCTCCGGAAACCATGGCGTTGCCGATGCCCTCACCGGAAAAGGGATCGATCAAGCCCGCGGCGTCGCCCAACAACATAAATCCCTCGCCGTGAATTTGGCGGCGCTTGCTGCCCAGGGGCAAATTCCAACCGGAGATGCCGCCCGCCAATTCCGCGTGCGCGAAGCGCGTTCGAAACGGCTCGACCTGCGTTGCGGCAATGTGCGCTTGGCGCAGATTGATGCGTCGCTGTTTCAATTCCGAGTGCAGCATACCGATGCCGACATTCGCCCAACCATTCTCCAAAGGAAAAATCCAAAAATAGCCGGGCGTCACCGCGTCCACAAAATGAATCTCGATGTAATCCGTCATCTCCGTAATGCCGCGATAGTACCCGCGCGTGGCTACCACCCAATGCTTGGAATCGTGTTCATACAATCCCATTTGCCGCGCCACGATTGAATCGAAACCGTCCGCGCCGAGCACGGCGTGCGCATGAAAAGTGCGCGGCGTTTTCTCGCCGGCACGATGCCCGAGCACGCCTCGTACTGTTGCTCCGTCTTTCACGAGCGCATCGACCACGAACTCTTCCAAACACTCCGTGGCTGCTTCTTTAGCCGCGGAGAACAGCACATTGTCAAACACCACACGGCGGCAAACATAACCCATGCTTTGCCGTTTTGCTTGCGGCGGGGTAAAAGGAATGCGCGCGATTTTGCCATTCGGTGCGGAGAAGAGCACGCCGTGCGCTTCCAACTGCGGCTCGAGACGGAGCTTCCATTCCAGATCGAGATCGCGCAACACGCGCAGGCTTTTTCCGGAAATCGCGTCGCCGCAAACTTTGTCTCGGGGAAAACGATTTTTATCCAAAAGGAGAGTTTTTAAACCATGGCGCCGGCAATACAGCGTTGCCGCTGCGCCCGCCGGCCCGCCGCCGACGATGATCGCATCATAGCTAGAGTGATGAGCTGACAGATTGCACCTCCGCTTCCTGATTCAGACTTGAGATTTTTTGATGCGAAGAGTGTAGGAATTTTCGGGGAGATCGGCAAGGCTTTACTGGCGAGGAATGCTTCGCTGCAAGCTGCAGAAAGTGGAATCAGCTCATTGCCGGAAGTGCACGAGATATGTTCTGCGAAAAAATCCGCGGCCATCTGGTTGTGCGGCGGGCGAGCACGCATGTTGGATCAAATGCGATGCTGGCGGGTCCACACGAATCGGAGTTCGGTATCATCGCGCCACTAGTATGAACAACGCAATGCCCAGCGATATTAAGGACAAGGCTGTGGCTACGCCAGCGAGCATCAAAAGCCGCTTATGCATGGCGTCTGAAATTGACGCACCCTTCTCCAACGCCGCCACGGTATTCTCGATCTGTGCGGCCAGTTCTTTGATATGCGAGTCGTTTGCTGAGGTCGCGGCCTGCAGTTCGGTTATCTGTTGCTGTAGCAGCAGCAACTGGTTTGCAGCAACGTCGGTCTTCTTCTTCGTGAACACTGGCGTGGTGGCGGAAACAATGCTCCCGACATGCGGGAGAACAGCCTTAAGCGCAGGAATGAGCCAAGCAGGCATGGAGGAGTCCTAAGTTGGTTTCAGCAACACAGAGCTTGACATTTGTTGATGTGCAATACTCAAGGAGCGCAAATATTTTAATAAGCCCCGCACGTGCAGTGAAGAGAAAGCGTGCGGGTGTCGATCTTGCTGGGCGTATTTGCACAAGATTTGAAAAAGAAGCAAGGGTGAACTTATTTCTTTTTGACGCCTCAGTTGTCGATGGAGAACGTAGCACCGTCATTTCTAAATGGCCCGGAGGTTCATCGCATCATGCTAGGTTGGTCTTTTATGTTTTGTCGCTGCTGCACCGAGGGGCGTTCTTCGCTTGTTTACCGAGGTGGCCTCTTCGCGCGAGGTGGCTTGGAGCCGAGAGCAGGAGTATCTCAGTTTGAGCATGTCATTCAGAAACCTTTTAAGCACTCTGCACAGACCTTATTGCACCAGAGGGCTACCACGAAAATACCGTCGCGCAAGCTCACAAACAGTCCCATGCGGACAAGAGCTCTGCGCCACGTTTTCCTCCTGCAATGACGCAGGCTTTTGCCTTTTTGAATCATGCTCGCGAAGGCGGCTATGACCGCACAATTACAATTCTCAGCAGTAACGAGTAAATGTCCGCGCATTCATTTCCGGGGCATCAAATTTTCCAAGCAGAGCACTTGACTTTCTCCTGCCTCGGACTAGATTGCATTTCTGCAAAGCGCTGCTCGCAAAGTTGACGCGCTTTTGCTTGAGGCCAAGCCGCCCACGCACAGAACAACGAAAGGAGAGCAGTGATGATCGTACACAACAGTTACTCTCGGCGATTGTTTCTACAAAAAATTGCCGCAGGCTCGGCTGCGTTGGCCGGCGGCATATCGCGCTTGCAAGCAAGTAGCGCCAGCATAATCCCGCTGCGCGAGCCTGCGAAGCCCGTGGCAGCGAACGACCGCATTCGCCTCGCCACAATCGGCATGGGCATCATCGGGTTCATCGACACGGAAACCGCGTTGCGCGTGCCCGGCGTCGAGCTGGTGGCCGCGGCAGATTTGTACGACGGCCGCCGTGCGCGCGTGAACGAAGTGTTCGGCAAGAATGTCGCGACCACGCGTGACTATCGTGAAATTCTCAGTCGCTCCGACGTCGATGCGGTCATCATCTCCACGCCGGACCATTGGCATGCACGGCTTTCTATCGAAGCCATGAACGCGGGCAAGCACGTGTATTGCGAAAAGCCCATGGTGCAAAAAATCACGGACGGCGCGGCCGTGATCGAAGCGCAACGCAAAACGAAAAGAGTCTTTCAAGTCGGCAGCCAATGCGTAAGCTCGCTTCTGCATGAGAAAGCCAAAGAGCTGTTCAAAGCCGGCGCGATCGGCGAGCTGAACACGGTCGAAGCAAGTTGGAAACGCAACTCCGCGATCGGTGCGTGGCAATATTCCATTCCGCCCGATGCCTCGCCGCAAACCATTGATTGGGAGCGCTTCCTCGGCGACGCGCCCGAGCGTCCGTTTGAAGCTATGCGCTTTTTCCGCTGGCGCAATTATTCCGACTACGGCACCGGCATTCCCGGCGATTTGTACGTGCATCTTTTCTCCGGCATTCATCACGTGCTCGGCTCGCATGGCCCGGGGCAAATCGCGGCGAGCGGCGGCCTGCGTTATTGGAAGGACGGCCGCGACGTGCCCGACGTGGTTTGGGGCTTATTCGATTATGCCAAGAGCGATAATCATCCCGGCTTCACCATGGCGCTCTCCACCAATTTTATCGATGGCAGTGAGAACGAAGCGGGCACTCGTTTCATAGGCAGTGAAGGCGTGATGACCATCGGTTGGAACAGCGTGAAAGTAGCGCGTCGCGGCATTTATCGCGAGAAGACCGAAGACGTGGTCGAAGGCTACAACTCCGTGCGTACGTTCGCGAAGGAGATGCGGGACAAATTCGCGGAGCAACTGCGCGCACAGACCGGCGCTGCATACTCTCGCCCGGCGCTCGAGGGCACAACTGAATACAAAGTGCCGGAGGACTACGACGACCGGCTCGATCATTTCCACAATTTTTTCGCGGCCATTCGCGAAGGCAAAGCCATTACCGAAGACGCGAGTTACGGACTACGCGCCGCCGCCCCGGCATTGCTCACGAACACAAGCTATGCCGAGAAGCGCATCATCACGTGGGATGCGGAGAAGATGCAGGTCGTTTGATCAAACTCTGGCGAACGGACGAGCGCGTGGTTGCGCAGTTTCACTTTACACCTTACACTTCAAACCGCTTTGCAGCATGAAAGCCATGATCTTCGCCGCGGGCCTCGGCATGCGGCTGCGGCCCATTACAAATACGCTGCCGAAAGCGCTGGTGGAAATCAACGGCGTCACGTTGTTGGAGCGCGCGATTCGGCATTTGCGTGAGGCGGGCGTGCATGAAGTCATTGTCAACGTGCACCACTTTGCGGAGCAGATCGTGGCGTTCTTGCGCGCGCAGAACAACTTCAACATGCGTGTGGAAATTTCACACGAAGAGGTTCTGCTCGACACCGGCGGTGGCTTGAAAAAAGCCGCGTGGTTCTTTGATGACGGCCAGCCCTTCATCGTCCACAACGCGGATGTGCTTTCGCGCCTCGAGCTCGCGCGCATGTATCGCTTTCATCGGGAGCGCAACGCGCTCGCCACGCTCGCCGTGAAGCCGAGAAATACGAAGCGTTATCTTTTGTTTGATAAAGAAGGCCGACTTTGCGGCAGAACAGAAGTGAAGTCCCCCCTTGAGGGGGGATTCGTTGGGTTAAGCGAGAACGCAAGAGCGGCACTGCTTGCCTTTGACGGCATTCACGTCCTCTCGCCGGCGATCTTCGACTTGATGCACGAAGCCGGCGCGTTCTCGATCATCGACACATATTTGCGCCTCGCCGCAGCGGGCGAACGGATTCTTGCGTTTCGCACGGACGAATACTATTGGCGCGACGTGGGCAAGCTCGAAG
>JABWAN010000312.1 GCA_013361015.1 Candidatus Zhuqueibacterota bacterium
CTGCAAACCACGCCCGCAGTTGTCAAAGCCGGCGCTGATGTGCTTGTGGCCGGCACTTCAATCTTCGGCGCGAAAGACATTAGCGCTGCTTGTGCGGCATTGAAAGAAGCCGCCTGGAATGCGACATTGGTGGAGGTGTAGTCCAAGCCGTTCGTCGATCGTGAAAAAGGGATAGGGAATGGGCAAGAACGATTTTGGGGGGAGACTTGACGATCAAATTGGGTGAAAATATCGTATGGCCGCTGCTCCGCAAAAGAAAACTTTCTCACAAAAAATTTCAAAACCCGCAATTACTCGGCGAAATGCTTCCTTTCTGCGTTCCCCGCGGCTGCTGTGGTTCGCACTTGCCCTACTGCTCTTCGGACTCTTCACGCTCCTCGCTCATCGCCAAGCCCCGCGACCCGATCCCTTTCAACCCGTGCAAGCTTTTAGCTGGGATTGGTGGCAATATCCCCTCGAACGCAACGCGTTCAAACGCCTACCGGTGATCACTTCGCATTTGAACGACGTCTTTGCTCTGCCCAACTCAGAAAAAGTTTGGGCCGTGGGAGATGATGGGATGATCGTGCATAGCGAAGATGGAGGCGAGACATGGTTGCAGCAGGAGGTGGATTGGAAGGAGGCGGATAGCCAGTTCACGCAAGCTTCACTGAAAGAAGAGCAACGACAAATCCAACCAGACTCGGCGTCTGATCCAAAACAAAGAACGGTATTTATCGATGACCAAGTCGGGACACTCCAATCTGGCGAAGGAATGTTTGGTTTAGCTCAAGCGTTCAAAACTGCTGGGGTTGCTTCGCTTTGGAAGGATCGCAATAGTTTTAAATCAATCTTTTTCATAGACGAAGACAATGGTTGGATAGTGGGTTCTGCCGGCACAATTTTGAATACAACAAACGGTGGCGCAAAGTGGCAAACTCAGGAAAGTAGAACAACAAGCGACTTTTATTCCGTTCATTTCGTGAATGCCACGACCGGCTGGGCTGTGGGTGATGATGGAACGATTCTCTCGACGAACAATGGCGGCGCGACTTGGCAGGCACAAACGAGCGGAACAACGAGTTCGATTATGTCCGTTCATTTCGTGAATGCCACAACCGGATGGGCTGTGTGTGGTGATGAATATAGAAGTGAAGTAACGATTCTCGTGACAAAAAATGGCGGTACGACTTGGCAGGAGCAAGTGAGTGGCACGAGAAGCTGGCTTCTCTCCGTTCATTTCGTGAATGCCACGACTGGTTGGGTCGTCGGTGAACACGGAACAATTCTCACAACCCGCGATAGCGGCGCGACATGGCAAGCACAGGCGAGTGGGCGAAAAAGTGAGCTTGAATCTATTCACTTCGTGAATGCCATGACCGGTTGGGCTGTGGGGGATGGTGGAACGATTCTCACGACCCGCGATAGCGGCGCGACATGGCAAGCGCAGGCGAGTGTGACAAGAAGTTGGCTTCACGCTGTTCATTTCGTAGATGCCATGACCGGCTGGGCTGTAGGTGGTTACTTTCCTTTGGAAGTAATGATTCTAGTAACAAGCAATGGCGGCGTAACTTGGAAAACGCAGACGAGTGGGACAATGGGCCCGCTAAATGCTGTTCATTTCATTAATCCCACGACCGGTTGGGCTGTTGGCGTTACTTTACTCAACGAAACAACGATTCTCGTGACGAACAATGGCGGCGCGACTTGGCAGGCGCAGACGAGTGGAATATCAAGTTCGCTTAATTCTGTTCATTTCGTGAATGCCACGACCGGCTGGGCTGTGGGTGATGATGGAACGATTCTCTCGACGAACAATGGCGGCGCGACTTGGCAGGCGCAGACGAGTGGAATATCAAGTTCGCTTAATTCCGTTCATTTCGTGAATGCTACGACCGGCTGGGCTGTGGGTTCTGGTGGAACGATTCTCGTGACAAGCAATGGCGGTGCGACTTGGCAAGTGCAGACGAGTGGGACAACGAACGGGTTTAATTCTGTTCATTTCGTGAATGCCACGACCGGCTGGGCTGTGGGTGATAAAGGAACGATTCTCGCGACAAACAATGGCGGCACGACTTGGCAAGCGCAGACGAGTAGAACAGAGAGTTGGCTTTCTCACGTTTTTTTCGTGAGTGCTGCGACTGGCTGGGCCGTAGGAGGTTACGGCACTATTCTATCTACTAAAGATGGCGGCCAAACGTGGAACCCTATAAAATACTCCCGCTCTTTCGCCCCATGGTATTACCTCACCTGGTTTTTCATCGCTCCGCTTTTATACCTCGCTTTCAGAAAACCCAAGCCCATTGAAGCAGAGCAGAAAACCGTGGCGGATATGCTCGTGTCGGATCGGCCCATTGCCGCGGGCGATCCAGATCCGTTGGAGTTCAATAGCATTGCGCGTGGGCTGTCGCGGTTTTTGCGCAATGAGAACACGCAGCCGCCGCTCACCATCGCCATCACCGGTGAATGGGGCAGCGGCAAAAGCTCGCTTATGAACTTGCTCAAGGCCGATCTCGAGCGCTACGGCTTTCGGCCCGTGTGGTTCAATGCCTGGCATCATCAAAAAGAAGAACATCTGCTCGCGGCGCTGCTGCAAAACATTCGCAAGCAAGCCGTTCCGAGTTTGTGGCATCGCGGCGGCCTCGTTTTTCGCAGCCGACTGTTGTGGGAAAGAACGCGGCGCTATTGGGCGCTCGCATTGTTGCTGCTCGCGCTGTTTTCATTCGCGGTCGGTTATTTTGTGGTCGATCATCCGAACCGCATGCACCAAGCTTGGGAACAGGCCGGAGAAATTGAAAAGGACTTGTTCGCTTTTTTGTTTTCAAAAACGGCACCCGACTCGGCCTCGTCGCCACAAAATGCGGAGCGCGTTGAAAGCGCCAAAGATGAAAAAGAAAAGCGCGTTTCATTTTTTACTTTGCTCTTGAGCACGCTCGGCTCGCTGTTTGTGCTCTGGCGTTGGCTGCGCGCGTTCGGCGTTGATCCCGCAAGTTTGATGGCCTCGATTTCCGACAAGGCTCGGCTGCGCGATCTCAAAGCGCAAATGGGTTTTCGCCACGACTTCGCGCGCGAGTTCAGTGAAGTCACGGTCGCGCTCAATCCGCGCACCATGCTGATTTTGATCGACGACCTCGACCGCTGCCGTCCCGAAAATGTTTTGGAAGTGCTCGAAGCCGTGAACTTTCTCGTCTCCTCCGGCGATTGCTTTGTGGTGATGGGACTCGATCTCACGCGCGTGGAGCGTTGCGTGGGCTTGGGCTTCAAAGACGTGGCGGAAGAGTTGGTGGATGATCCGGCACAAGAGGCGAACAAAGATGTCGGCAAATCGCGCAGAGAGAAATTTGCGCGGCAATATTTGGAGAAGCTCATCAACATCGAAGTGCCGGTGCCGCAACCACAAGCGCAGCAATCGCAATACTTGATCGTACCGCCGGAGCCGATTGCGCCGAGACCGCTCACGTGGTGGCAAAACTTATTTCAAGTCAGCGCGCCGATTGTGCGCAAAGTCGCGCCAGTGCTGTTGGTCGCGGGAGTACTGATTGGCAGCACGTGGTTCAGCGTGAAGTATTTTTCTCCACAGCGAGAAGAGCCGAGCGCAACGACGGCCGCGCCGGCAACGACGCAGTCTCCAACTGCTTCAAATCAACCAACGCCTTCAACGCCAATTACATCTTCACCGCGACGCGATACGCCCGCCGACAGCGCGCGCGGCTCGGGCGAGTTGATTCAACCGCAGAAGGAGCCAGCTTCATTCGCGTTCGTGTATATCGCGCTCGCAATCATGATCGGTCTCGGCATTTGGCGCTTGTCCATTCCCACTGATCTTGTTGTGAAAGACTCGCCGGAGTTTATCGACGCGCTGAAGATTTGGCATCCGCTGCTCATCGCCAAACGCAACACCCCGCGCTCGGTGAAACGCTTCGTCAATCGCGTGCGCTATTTTGCCATGCGGCAATCGTCGGAGACGGAAGAGAAAAGTGTTTGGCAAAAGCTTGCGGTTTGGGCGGGATTCAAACAGAAGGAAGAAGCGAAGCAGGTTGAGGCAGTGCCGGAGTCAATCTTGGTGGCGTTGAGTGCGATTCATCATTATGAGCCAGAGTTACTGGATAAGGTTGATGAAATGGCAGACGGCGCTCACATTGCAGTCGAAGTAAAAGCCGTTGCTTTACGCCAAGCAATTAGAGATCATATTGAGAAATTCGGCAACTGGCCGCCCAGTGATGAAGACAAAGCACTGCTGGTGAAAATTTCAGCCGGAGTTCAGGTCAATTAGATGGCGAGTCGGAGCTGCATGGAAAGACTATTGGCAGCCGATGGTTCCCCCCTTCTAACTCATCAAAGTCATTGTTATGCTATTATCTTTGTGGCACAGACTAAATGCTAGTCGCGCACTAGGAAAACAATTTGGCCAGTTTTTTTTTCTGAGGCAGTAATTGAGCGTGCTACACAGGGCTACATTGAGCCGTATTGTCAAGTGCTCGATCCTTCCACGGCAGAAGAACCTCGTCTCGTTTTTTCTCCCCGAGAAAACCTTTTTGAAGTCATTGACAGCATTCTCAGCCATCCCGCTGAACATCGCTATTTGATCATGCTTGCCGATGCAGGTATGGGTAAAACTGCATTCCTGTTAAACTACTACGTCCGTCATCGGCGAAAGCGAAGGCGTCGATACGAGTTGGCGCTTGTGCCGTTAGGCATTCCAAATGCGGACAAGTATATCGAGCAGATTGAGAACAAGCCCGATACAGTTCTCTTCCTAGATGCGTTTGATGAAGATACGCTTGCTATAGTTGATCATGCTGCACGTTTGCGTGATTTACTAATGTTGACACGTAATTTTAGCCGCGTATTGATCACCTGCCGCAAGCAATTTTTTCCGAAAGAAGAGGAAATTCCTCGAGAAACCGGTATTGTAAGAGTAGGGCCACTGGCAGCCGGTGAAAATGCAGAATATGTTTTTCACAAACTCTATCTATCACCTTTTACAGATGTACAAGCAAAGGCTTATCTTAGACAGCGTTTTCCCATCTGGCAATTTCGTCGCCGCAAACTAGCACAGATGATGATAGAAAATATCCCGGAGCTCAAAGCGCGGCCCATGTTGCTCGCCTACATTGAAGATCTTGTGTATACCGAGCCTGCGATCAAGTATTCGATCGAACTTTATGAGATGCTGGTGGAAGCTTGGTTAGCACGTGAGGAATCTAAAGTCTATGGACTCAGGAAAGAACAATTAAGCCAGTTCTCAGAAAGCTTGGCAGTTGATTTATATATCAACCGTGAGCATCGGGGTGCTGAACGTATTCCGCGTGAAGAGTTGGCTGTGCTTGCGAAAGAATGGGGCATTCCGCTTGAAGATTGGCAGTTAAGCGGAAGATCACTACTTAATCGCGACGCTGAGGGTAATTACAAGTTCGCACATCGCTCAGTAATGGAGTATCTGTTCGTAAGGCGAGCTATTAAAAACGAGAAGGCCCGCAAGAAAGTGGAGTGGACTGATCAGATGAAGGTATTCTTACGGGAGATGGTACGAAAATGTGTAGCAGAGCAGAAGCTGATTCCTTTTAGACTAACTCCAGCCCGTTCCATATCACTTCGATCCGATCCGTGCCTAAACTTGAAAGCTGAAGATTTAAGCATACGCTTAAAGCAGTTAGATTTTTATGATACTAAAATGAACACGGCAGGAAAGGGGCTGATTGCTCAACTTGAAGTTTTAGGTCAGCCAGGTGTGGAATTAGTTGTCGATTTTGAAACCGGTTTAATGTGGCAAAAGTCGGGTTCAGATAGTTCTATGCCCTACAAGGGCGCTGAAAAACATTTGTGCAAATTAAACCAACAGAACTGGGGAGGCTATGACGATTGGCGGATACCTACCATCGAAGAAGCTATGTCGCTCATAACACCTATCAAAAGTTGCAAACTCTATCATAGTCCAATATTTTCTGATCTGCAACGAGTCATTTGGACTTCGGATAAAATTAACGCTAGGACCCCATGGGTTGTTGCGTTCGATCCAGCCACTTGTTATACTGTCAGTAGCGATTTCAGTTATTATGTTCGCTTTGTGCGTAGCGGGTAGAAAACGATCGGCGGGGATTCGCATCAATTGAAGAGAATCAAAATTCAATCCATGCGAGTTGAGATTTATATTTGCACGCCCACTCGGTTTCAGTGAGAATATCTTCAAAGCCAATGAGAAAGGGTGCGCTATCGTCGTCCATCAGGTGCGCCTTGAATTTGAAGGCGAATTAATCGAAGATAAACGCCTTGCGATAAAAACTCCAAATCAATCCTGGTTTGAAAATGGAGATTGACCCGTGTAGACATGTATACCCCCTCTCAGCAAATACGACGGGAAAATGCGTTTTGCCGGTTTTTGTCTCAGCCGCTTTGCGAACGTCTGAGATAATCTTTCCAGAGGCGACCACTTGTTTATCAACTACTGCCACCCAAAGATTTGGATAGGCTGCGGCAATTTCTGCAATATGCGTGTTTGCCCAATCATTGTCCTCCCAATACTCTCGTGGCGTTGGAGGAACAGGCGGAAAGGCTTGATTTGGCATGTTCGTATCTCCCATACTATTTTGCCCGTTTGAACGCACGCAAAGTAAGCATAGATTCGTAACGCTGCAATAAGAATTATTGCACAAAATTCAGCTTAATCACTCTGCTGAGCTTCTCTCTCCCCGCCCCTTCGGCCAGCATGCGCAAAAAGTA
>JABWAN010000313.1 GCA_013361015.1 Candidatus Zhuqueibacterota bacterium
TGCTCTGCGGCTTTTTCACGGTGTGCGTATTGAGTGGATTGATGTCTTTGCCGGGCGTGACGCTGCCGAAAATCGCGTTTACGTGGCATATCATGTTCGGTTGTCTCGCGACTTTTGCGGTGGGAATTTTGTTTCGAACAAAAAACGATACTCGAGATTGAGAATGTGCGTTCGGCAGCGGGAGGCCTTCGCTTTGAAGCCACCTCGCACGAAGAAACAAGGTGAGGTAAACAAGCAAAGATGAACCCTCGGTGCAGCAGCGACAAAACATAAAAAACGGCGTTTAGTTGTTTCGTAGCGCCTCGGCTTGTAGCTTTTCGTGCGACTTCATTTTAGCTCCATAATGAAATCAAATCCTCAACTACACTGCACGTGTTAATATGATCAATCATACGTCCGACCGTATACAGCAGCTTCGCCAACTCAAAGCGAAGCGTTTCAGCCGCTACTTTCTTTTGCTCGTGCTCATCGCCATTACCGCGGCTTTTGTTTATATGCTGCGCTCATTTCTCATTCCGGTGTTGCTGGCCGCCGTGTTCACGGCATTGTTTTATCCCATGTATGAAAAGCTGCTCGCCGTTACGAGAAAAAAAGCCGGGCTGAGTGCGCTGCTTTGCTGCGTGGTTTTGCTGCTGGGCTTGCTGGTGCCCGTCTACATTCTCGCGGATTCGATTTCGCGGGAAGCGCTCGCCTTTTATGAATCCGCGGAACAAAAGATCCGCGAGATCGTCGCCCAAGGCGATGCCGGATTGTGGGGAGACATCAAAAACTCCGTGTGGGTAAAACGTTTGGGACTGGATGAAGTCGATTGGCAGGCTGAGCTGCAAAACTTCGCCAAGACTGCGGGCTCCACGCTGCTGAATTTTTTGAATAAAACCTCGGCGAGCACTTTCGACCTGGTTACGAATCTGTTCGTGACACTTTTCACGATGTATTATTTCTTCAAAGAAGGCCCGGGGCTGATTCAACGCTTGAAATTTCTCACGCCACTCGACGAGATTTACGAAGACGCGTTGATTCTGCGGTTCGCTTCGGTTTCGAAAGCGACGATCAAGGGCACACTCGTGATCGCGCTGGTGCAGGGCGTGCTCGGCGGATTGACGCTCTGGCTCTTCGGCGTGACCTCGCCGCTGTTGTGGGGCATGGTGATGGTCATTCTTTCCATCATTCCCATGGTGGGCGCGTGGCTGGTGCTCTATCCCATTGCGTTCGTGCAAATTTTGATCGGCAACACGTGGGAGGGCATTGCGATCTTTTTGATCGGCGCGCTCGGCATTGGCAACGTGGACAATCTACTGCGCCCCAAGCTGGTGGGCCGCGATGCCGGCATGCACGATCTCATGATTTTCTTTTCCACGCTCGGCGGCATTAGCGTGTTCGGCGTGATGGGCTTCATCATTGGCCCGGTGCTCGCTGCGCTCTTCTTAACGGTTTTGGATATCTACGCGGTGGAATTCAAATCGCAATTGGAGCTGGCGCAGGCCGGGACGGCGATCATTCCCATTCCGCAAAAAGTTGCGCCGGAACCGCCGCCGGTCGTCGCAGCGGACTTGAAATCATAGAGGCAAAACTATTTCTGACAAAACGATTATTTCTACTTCAACAGATTCTCTCTTCTGCCCACGAAACACGCGAATCACACGAAAGTTCTTTTCGCCTCATGCGTGCGTTTCGTGGGCAAAAGTTTAAATCTGGTTATGTAGAATTATACCGCCTGCTTTTAATCGTTTTGCCAGTCATGGTTTTGCTTTTGCCGAATTAAAAGCCGCGATTATACTGTGCCTTCGTAATTCAAACCCATGTTGAATCAACCCGAAATTTTTTTTGATCTGGAAACGCAACGCCTCGCAGAGGAGGTCGGCGGCTGGAATTTTAAGAACCGCATGGGCCTTTCGTGCGCGGTGACGTTGAATGGAATGACACAGGAGTTTCAAAACTACCTGGAGGCAGACATTGCGCACTTGCTTGTCACCCTGCAGAGCGCCGGCCGCGTGATCGGCTTCAACCTAAAAAGCTTTGATTACGTGGTGCTGCAACCATACACCAAAGTCAAATTGTCTCGCTTGCCGACCTTGGATTTGCTAGAAGAGATCTATCGCACTCTCGGTTTTCGCCTTTCGTTGGATGCCCTCGCCGCTGCGACACTTGACGTAAGCAAATTCGCGGATGGCGTGCAAGCCGTGCGCTGGTACAAAGCTGGAGAGCTGCAAAAACTTTTGGAGTATTGCCGTCAAGACGTTCTGCTCACACAGCGGCTTTATCTTTTCGGAAAAGAGCACGGCTTCTTGTGGTATCGGGATCGCGAGCAGCGCAAGCAAAGAGTCGAAGTATCGTGGTGAGTTTCATATGAGGAGAGCAGAAAATGGAAGTCAAAGATTTTGATCAAGAGGTGCTTGCCGCCAGTCATAAATACCCCATCGTCGTAGATTTTTGGGCGCCGTGGTGTGGACCGTGCCGGATTCTGGGTCCGGTGCTCGAAAAATTGGAGCGCGAAGCAAAGGGCCAGTGGCATTTGGCAAAGGTGAATACGGATGAAGATCCGGATTTGTCCCTCGCCTGGCAGGTGCAAGGCATTCCCGCGGTGAAAATGTTTCATAACGGCGAGATGATTGCGGAATTCGTGGGCGCGTTGCCGGAGGTGGAGGTGCGCCGCTGGTTGGAAACTTATTTGCCCACCGCGACAAAGGAAGCGCTGCAAGCTGCCAAAGCTGCACTCGCGCACGGCGCGGCGCAAGAAGCCCTCGCGTTGTTGAGGCAGGCGCACAAGCACGAGCACCAAAACACCGAAGTGCGCGTATTGCTGGCAGAGCAGACTTTTGCGAAGAGTCCGAACGAGGCGTTTGCGCTTATCCAAGGCATTGCAGAAGGCGACCAGTTTTATGATCGCGCCCAAGCCGTGCGCACGTTGCACCGCCTATTGGCTCTAAAGCCCGAAGCGGAAATGGCGTCCTCTCCCGCGTGGCAGCAATATGCAAAGGGCAACGAGGCGCTGCGCGCGGCCAAATACGCCGCGGCGTTCGAAGCATGGATCGACGTAATGATGATCGATCGCAAATTAGATGACGATGGCGCACGCAAAGCGTGCATCGCGTTGTTCACGCTGTTGGGCAACGAGCATCCACTTACGCAAGAGTATCGGCGGAAGTTCTCTTCGGCGCTGTATTGAACCTTCAATATTCCCACCCCATTGCGCTTCGCGGAATCACCAACCCTCGCTACGAACAGACGATGCCACCTGCGTGGCATCGTGTTGCTTTCTTCAAAGTGAGCAGCGCACGGCAAGCGCGGCTTGCTAATTTTCCGTAAACCAGGTCTCTGTCGCTACAATTATTTGTCTGAATCCATTTGCAGGCAATACTGCCTCCGTTGGGGCTACTTCACTTTCGCCCAATTACCTCCTATTGAAAAATAATTAGAGCGCATATCGCTGCGTTTTACGCAAGCGCAAGTTCATGCCTTTCACCCGGGTTTTTTCCGCCGAATTTCGCCAAAGAGGTGCTGAGCATGTCACTCGCGAAACTTTTCCACCACTCCACGCTCGTCTCGGTCGCTGTGCTTTGGCTTTCCAGCGTGGCCGCCGCGCGCGCGCAGGAACTCGTCCTCAACGAATTCCTCGCCTCGAACCAAAACGTCATTGTTGATGAAGACCAACAAGCCAGCGATTGGATCGAGCTTTATAATGCCGGTGCGGTTGAAATTGATTTGTCCGGCTACACACTCACTGACGAGGCGGATCAGCCCAAACAGTGGCCTTTTCCGACGATCAAGCTTGCGCCCAAGCACTATCTGTTGGTGTGGGCTTCCGGAAAAAACCGCGCGGCGGTTGATTCCTTGCACACCAATTTCAAGCTCAATGCCGCAGGCGAATTCATTGGCCTGTATGCTCCCAACGGCGAAGCGGTTGACAGCCTCACGTTCGGAGCGCAGACCACCGATCGCTCATACGGCCGGCTTCCGGACGGCGACAGCAGCTTCACCTTCTTTCGCGTTCCCACGCCTGGGCAAGCAAATAAATATTCTCCGCTGCAAGATGCCGTTGTGCGCTTTTCGCAACCCGAAGGCCTGTATGCGAATAGCGTCACTGTGGCGCTCGAAACGAACGCGGGCAATGGCGAGATTCGCTATACGCGGAACGGTAACGAGCCGAAAAAGAGCAGCGCGTTGTATCGCGCGCCGCTGACTCTGAATCAGAACACCATCGTGCGCGCACGTGTGTTCGTGGCCGATTCCGCAGTGAGCGCGATCGCGACGGCCACATATCTCGTGAACGATGATCCGCGCTTGCCCATTCTCTCGCTCGTCACGGCGCCGGCAAATTTATGGGATGCCGCCATTGGCATTTACACCAACTATCTGCGTGAGGGTCGCGATTGGGAGCGGCCGGGACACATCGCGTTGATTGAAGACGGCATCACAAAATTTTCCACACCCATCGGCGTGCGCATTCACGGCGGCTCTTCGCGCGAGACGGACAAAAAGAATTTTCGCGTCTATTTCCGCAGCGACTATGGGCAGAGCACGCTGCACTATCGCCTCTTCCCGCAAAAGAAGGTCGACCGTTTTGAAACTTTGGTGCTCTACGCGCCTTCCGGAGACCAACCTACCGGCGATTCCAAATTCACTCTCATCGATGATGCGCTTTCGCATTCACTTTGGCTCGAGATCGACGGGCTGATTTCCGCCTTTCGCCCGGTCTCGCTCTATCTCAACGGCGAATACTGGGGAATATACTGGCTGCGCGAGCACGTCAATGAAGATTATGTGGTCTCGAACTTCGGCATAACCGACATGGATTTGCATCGTGTAACCGGCGAGACCGGAGATTCGCCGGTGCCGGAAGTGCGCGCCGGCGACACCGTTTTCTGGAACGAGACCTTCTCCTTTTTCGAGAAGAACCGCATGACTTCCTCGGGCAATTATGAATTGGCTAAAAGCAAATATGTGCACCTCGAAAACTTTTTGGATTACAACATCATTAACATCTACGGCGGAAACTGGGATTGGCCGCACAATAACGTCGATCGTTTTCACGACCGACTCGGCGAGGACACGCGCTGGCGTTGGATTATGTGGGATGTGGGCGCCGCGTGGAATCACATACCGCCCGATCATCCGACTTTGGAGTGGGCCACCCGCGATCGCGTGCGCACTGACATCAAAGAATTTGATAGCGAAGGCCGCTTGTGGAGCACTTTGATGCTGCGAAAGCTGCTCGAGAACGAGGCGTTCCACCATTTGTTTCTGAATCGTTTTGCCGATCTCATGAACACGACGCTCTCGGGCGAAAACATTCAGGAGCACATCACCATGCTCGCGGAATGGATTCGACCGGAAATGAACCGCGAAATGGCGCGTTGGGGCGTGCAAGATCTTTCGCAATGGGATCGCAACGTGCAAAACGTTCGCAGCTTTGTATGGCAGCGCGAGGGCTATCAACTGCAGCAGCTTATTGATCAATTCGGCTTGAACGGAACCGCGGAGGTGACGGTGCTCCCCTCGAATGGCAAAGGCGAAGTCACGCTCAACACCATCACGCCGGCTAGCTTGCCGTTTCAAGGCGCCTATTTTCACGAGGTGCCCATCACATTGAAAGCGACGCCTGCTCCCGGCTATGTGTTTAGAAGATGGAGCGGCGCAAGCCAATCAACGAAGCCGGAAATCACTTTGACATTGCACGGCAACATTCAAATTCAGGCGAGCTTTCGCGAAACACTGCAAGCCCACAACGTGAAGGTCGAGGCCCGCACCGACACTTCGGCGCTCGTGCTTTGGGCGACGAACAAGCCCGCGAACGCACAAGTCGAATATGGTCTTGACACGACCGCTTTGGCGTTTCAAACGCAGACGACGGCGAAGCGCGACACCGCGCATCAAGTGTGGCTCACCGGGCTGCAGCCCAACACGCGTTATTACTTCCGGGTTAAAAACCGCGAGGCCACGGGCGATAGCGCGCTTGCCGGGCCGTTTGCGTTTACAACGTTGCGCAATCAACGCGCGCCGATCATTTCCGAAACCAGCGCGAAAGGAATCACGGCCGCCCGCGCGTATATCGTTTGGCAAACGGACGAGCCTGCGGACGGTCAAGTGGAATACGGCCTCACCGCGGCGTTTGGGCAGGTCACAGAATTGGTTGCAGAAAGAACGCTCGCGCATCAGCACACTTTGCAGAATCTGTTGCCGGATACGCTCTATCACTATCGCGTGCGCTCGCGCGATGTGGACGGCAATCTCGCGGTGAGCGCGGCGCAGTCGTTCCGCACGTTGGAAATCAGCACCGGCGTATATGAATCTTCGTCCGCAGACGCCAGCGGTGTTCCCAAAGAGTTTCGTCTCTCGCCGAATTATCCCAATCCTTTCGGCAACGTCACACAATTACATCTACACTTGCCTTCCTCTGGGCGTTTGCTTGCGATAATCTATAACATATATGGTCAGGAGGTTGTGCGCATACACGAGGGCGTTATCGCGGCGGGTTATAAAATTTTGCAGTGGAACGGCGTCGCGGCAAACGGCCAACAAGCACGCAACGGCGTTTATTTGCTGCGCGTGCAATTTGAAAAAGCGAACGGCGGATTCGAAACGGGAGCCGTTCGCCTCATTTTAAATCGGTAAGCGGGAAAGAGCTTGTGTGCTCTTCTCGGCAATCCTATTCCGTTGCCGGTAGAGGCTCTCATGTTTTAAAAGCAAAAAGCCTTTCT
>JABWAN010000314.1 GCA_013361015.1 Candidatus Zhuqueibacterota bacterium
TTGCTCGTAGGGATAATCTTTCGAATAGCCGATGCCGCCGGCGATTTGCATGGTTTCATTCACCACGCGCCACAATGTTTCACTCACAAAAATTTTGCTCGCCGCGGATTCGAGCGAGTAATCCAGACCTTTGCGATCGGCGAGTGCGGTGGTCAAATACACCATGCTCTCGGCGGCATACGTATCCGCCGCCATCGTGGCAATCTTCTCCTGCATCATCTCGAACTGCGCAATGGGCCGATTGAATTGCTTGCGATTCTTCGCATGCTCCGCCGACATCTTGAGCAGTTGCTTGCACCCGCCGAGACATCCGCTCGCGAGGCCGAGGCGGCCCGTGTTTAAAATCTCCATCGCGATTTTGAAGCCGCGGCCCATGGCACCGAGCATGTTCTCCACCGGCACGTTGATGTTATCGAAATTCAGCGAAGCCGTGTTCGAGCCGTGAATGCCGAGCTTCTCTTCCGGCTTGCCCGAAGAAAAACCCTTGAAGCCGCGCTCGACAATAAACGCAGAAATCTTCTCTTTCTTCTCGCCGCCCTCGTCCATCATCGTTTTCGCGAACACGGTGAAGACGTCCGCAATGCCGCCGTTCGTGATCCAAATTTTGCCGCCGTTGAGCGTGAAAGACTTTTTATCCGCATTCAACAAGGCTTTGCTTTGAATGCCCGCGGCGTCGCTGCCCGCGCCCGCTTCGGTGAGCGCGAACGCCGTCATCCATTCGCCGGCGGCGATCTTCGGCAAGTAGCGTTGCTTCTGCTCTTCATTGCCGAACATAATGATGCCCTTCGTGCCGATGGAAAGATGCGCGCCGAGCGAGACGCCGAGTGAGGCATCGGCAACGCAAATTTCTTCGAACATGCGGCTGTACGCGGTTTGCGACAGCCCCGCACCGCCGTATTCCTGCGGAATCGCGAGGCCGAAGAAGCCAAGCTCTTTCAAACCTGCGAATACTTCTTTAGAGATGTAGCCCTGTTGATCGATCTGCCGCGGATTGATATTGTCGCGCGCGAACTCTTTGAACGCCTCGATAATCACGCGCAAGTCTTCGCTCTCTTCCTTTTTCAAAAAAGGATAAGGGAAGACGATGTTCTGCTGCACCTCGCCGGCAAAGAGGGATTTTAAAAAGCTGCGGGTTTTGTCTTCGGATGCCATGTGAACCTCAATTCATTTTTATCACAACAATGCTTGTGGCTGTCATTCAGGAGGAATCTTTTTACTCGCTGGAAACACAGCTTGCTTGAAGTTATTATCGAGCACTAGAAAAGATTCTTCCAGAATGACATTTATGTTGAGGGCAACGTCAATCACAAATAAAACTTCTTTTCTCCCGCCTTCATTTCAACCAACATTGGCGCGGGTTGAAAGCGTTCGCCGTGTTTGTTCGCGTAATGTTCCATGCGCTCGAGCACGCGATTGACGCCGAGCGTGTCCGCATAGCGCAGCAAGCCGCCGCGAAACGGCGGGAAGCCCGTGCCGAAAATCATGCCCGCGTCCACGTCGTGCGCGCGTCGCACGATCGCTTCGCTCAAGCACAGCGCGGCTTCATTGATCATGAGCAGCACGCAACGTTCTTGCGCTTCACTCTTCGCCAGTTTCGCGCCGCTGGGATTGAGGCCGAGAAATTGATAAATGCTTTGATCGACGTTCTTCTCTTTGCCTTGATAAAGATAAAAACCTTTGCCGTTCTTTTTGCCGAGGCGTTTGTCCGCAGCGAGTTTATCAAGTCCCTCGCCCGCGTTCATCCGCGCGCCGAACGCTTCGATCATAATGTGCGAAACTTTCGCGGCCACGTCGAGGCCCACTTCATCCACCAAATTGAACGGGCCCATGGGCATGCCGAAATGCACGAGCGCCTCGTCAATCTCTTCGATGCTATAACCTTCCTGCAAAACGCGCGAAGCCTCGGCGAGATACGCGCTGAGAATGCGATTCACGAGAAAGCCGGGCGCGTCTTTCACCACGATGGGCGTTTTGCCGAGCTTCTTCGCGAAGGCAACCATGCTCGCAATCGTCTCGTCGCTGGTGCGCTCGCCGCGAATGACTTCCACGAGCGGCATGCGATGCACGGGATTGAAGAAGTGCAAGCCGCACACTTTGTCGTGGCGCTTGGTTGCGCTCGCCATCGCGGTGACGGAAAGGGAAGAAGTGTTGCTCGCAAGAATCGCATGCGCCGGAACGAGGCCATCGAGTTCGGCAAAAACTTTTTTCTTGATGTCGAGGTTCTCGACAATGGCTTCGATGACGAGATCGACGCGATGAAAGCCGGTATAATCCACGGTGCCGGTGATGAGCGCCATTTTGTTCTGCATATCGTGCGGCGTGAGGCGGCGCTTCTTCACGCCTTCGGAAAAGACTTTTGCGGCCGCTTCCGTGCCCTTTGCGACCGCGGCGTAGTTTATGTCTTTCATGCGCGCGGGCAAATCGTTGTGCGCCACGAGCTGCGCAATGCCGCCGCCCATGATGCCGGCGCCGAGCACGCCGATGCGTTCGAAGGTTTGTGTTTTGCCGCTGAAGTTGGCCGCGCCTTTGTCTTTTTTAATCTCTTCGGTAAGATAAAAAATGCCGATGAGATTTTTGGAAACCTCACTCGCAATCGCGCGGCCCGCAAGCTCTGCCTCAATGGCGAGGCCAGCTTTGAGATCGAGCGGGAAGCCTTTTTCAACGGCTTCAATCGCAAGCTCGGGCGCGGGATAATGGCCTTTGGTTTCGCTGCGTGTTTGCTTGCGCGCTTGTTCGAACAAAACTTTTCTGCCGATGAAATTCTTTTCAAGTAGAAGAGATTGTGCATTTGCGCGTTTGCGCCGCGCTTCGATTTTGCGCCGCAACTCCGGGCTGCGCGCTTCAATGGCAAATGCATGGCCGATGCTGCGCAGCATTTCGAACGAAAACTCCGCAGGAATCACGCGATCGGCGATGCCGGAGCGATACGCGCGTTTCGCGTCAACGGTTTTGCCGGTGAGAATGTATTCGAGGCTGCGCTGAATGCCGATGAGGCGCGGCAAACGCTGCGTGCCGCCGAAGCCGGGAATGATGCCGAGCCGCACTTCGGGCAAACCGATGCGCGTTTTGTCGGTGTCGTGCGCGATGCGAAAATCGCACGCGAGCGCGAGTTCGAGTCCGCCGCCCACGCACGCGCCGGAGATGACGACGATAGTCGTCATGGGCAGCGCCGCAATTTTATCGAACACGGCCTGCCCAAGCGCCGCTTTCTGCGCGGCCTCGCGCGGGTCGCGGAGATTTTCGATTTCACTAATGCGCGCACCGGCGATGAAGTTGCCCTCTTTGCCGCTGATAATGATCAAGCTCTTTAAATCGCGGCGAGCATGCAGCTCATCGAGGCGAGTCGCGAGCTCTTGCATCACCGGCGAAGAGAGAATGTTGACGCGCTCGCCGGGCGTGTCGATGATGAGCATGCCGACGTCGTCGATGGTTTCGAGACGAAACGCCGGAGCGGCGGAGATTTTTGCTTCTGATGTAGCGGAGACGTGATCCATATCTTCCTCGGTTTCCTAGCTATTAAGAAATCCGTGCTGCACAATAAAAAAAGATTTTCACGCAAAGACGCAGAGCCGCAAAGGTTTCGCAAAGAAAAACTTTGCGGGTTCTCTGCGTCTTAGCGGCTTTGCGTGCGCTTTTGATTTTCTTTTTGAGATGCGACTATTCGCGTTCAGCGATTTCAAGAACTCTTTGAATTCGTTCTGTAACTTGAGAGCCAGAGTTTATCCAACGCAGCAATTCCAAGTGTTCGAGCCGCTCGTGCGGCGTGCGCGAATGCCAATAGGCTTTTTCATCGCTTTCATCATAGAGCGAAGCCACACTAAAAGCCGTGCGATCGACTTTTGGGTTCTTGAAAATTTTCCATACGACCCAACGACTTTCAATGTTAGACCGCGGTGGTACGCTGCTCCACCAGCTCTCCTGCAATATACTTATGCACGAGTTCGACGAGTAGCGCTTGATGGGTGACGCCATTTTCCGCCGCCCTTTTGCGCAGACCGTCAAAATCCTCCTGCGGCAACGCAATGCCCACCAAAAGCTTTTGCTGCATCGTGGCCACGGCATATTGTTGGTGCCGTTTGAGCTCTTCAGCCAAGTTCGGAACGGACTGCCACTCTTCTTTCTCGTAAGAGTCCAGCAACTCCTCTTCTTCCGGGTCGAGTTTATAGTTTGGCATGTTTCTCTCCTAAATACTTCTTGGTTGCTTTCCGGCTTGGAATGATCGTTTTTAAAAAAGCTTCATTGCCTTCTTGAACGTAAGGCACTAACCAAGCATAATCGCGCATTTTCACAATCAACACCTGTTGACCAGGATATTTTTCCGAATTAGGATGATCAACAACATCTAACAGATCGCCCGCCATCACGTGAGCAACGACGTCTTCAAAGGACACATTGCGTTCGGTCTTCAAGCGTTGATTCTTCTCTTCGCTCCACGAGTAAACATTATCTTTCACTCTCTCATCCTCACTGCACCTTCATGCGACGATCAACCATCCACGATCTACTATCCTCGACCCTCGCTCTTCACCTACTTCCTCTCCACCACCATCGCGCCGCCCTGTCCGCCGCCGACGCACAATGTGGCCAAGCCCAAATTCAAATCGCGGCGCTGCATTTCTTTGAGCAGGGTGAGAACCAAACGCGTGCCTGAGCTGCCGACCGGATGGCCAAGCGCAATGGCGCCGCCGTTCACGTTGAGAATCTCGCGATTAATTTCGCCGAGCGGCTCTTCGCGGCCAATCCACTTTTGCGAGAGCTTCGCGTCGCGGAAGACCATTTCATTCGCGATCACTTGCGCGGCAAACGCTTCGTTGATTTCAACAAGCTGAATATCTTTGAAAGAAACATTCGCGAGCCGCAATGCGCGCGGCGTGGCGACCGCAGGGCCAAGTCCCATGCGCGCAGGATCGAGACCGGCGAAGGCATAGCTGCGCACATAACCGAGAATCTTCATTCCGAGCGCTTTGGCTTTTTCTTCGGACATGACGAGCACGGCCGCGGCGCCGTCGGTAATCTGGCTCGAATTGCCCGCGGTCACGCTGCCGTAATCGCGATCAAACACCGCGCGCAATTTTCCGAGCGCTTCCAGCGATTGATTTTTGCGAATGCCGTTGTCTTCATCGACCACCGTGTTGTATTGCGGCGGCGGAAATACGGGCACGATCTCTTCCCGCAGCTTGCCGAGATCGGTGGCCATGGTCGCACGCTGATGACTCATGAGCGCAAACATGTCCTGCTCTTGCCGCGTAATCCCGAATTCTTTGGCGAGCACTTCCGCGGTTTCGCCCATGTTCAATTCGCAAATCGGGTCGGTCAATCCAACTTGCAAACCGATGATGGGTTTGAAATGTTTGGGACGAATGTGTGTGAAAGCTTCGAGCTTTTGTCCGAACGAACGTGCTTTGGCGGCCTCGGCCAGTACCTCGCCGTATTCCTGTGGATAAAGCAGCGGAATATTGCTCATGGATTCCACGCCACCCGCGATGATCACGTCGGCCATGCCTGCAGAAATTTTAACGTGCGCAGTGGCGATGGCATCCATGCCTGAAGCGCAATTGCGCGCCACCGTCACCGCCGGCACGTTGCGTGGAATGCCGCTTTTGAGCGCAATCACGCGCGCGATATTAGTGGCTTCCGGCGGCTGCGCAATGTTGCCGACTACGACTTCATCGATGATTTCCGGATCCAGCTCAGTGCGCTCGATCAGCTCGTGTACGACGATGCGGCCGAGTTCCTGCGCGGGCAGACTTTTGAAAACAGTGCCCGCTTTCACATACGGCGTGCGTATACCTTCGACAATTACGACTTCACGCATGGCTTCCTCTGAATTTGGTTTGATAAAACGAAGATGCTTTGGGTTTGCGTTCCCTCGCGCAATCGTGTCATTCTGGAAGAGTCCTTTTCAGCACTGGGATCAAACTGGATCTCAGTATTGTTACGAGCACTGGAAAAGATTCCTACGGAACGACGTGTATGTGAGGGGTGGATTAGCGCGCCCGCGCTTTTCGCGCGGGGTTGTCATGGCGTTCCACTAGCAGGCCTTGCAAGAACAGCTTACCGATTTGATCGCCGGCGTCGCGCAGGTCGTATTTTTTGTCCTTGCGCAGAACCCAGAGCGTGCTGAATTCATCGAGGGCACCGAAGAGCGCGCGCTTGACGATGCCGGGCATGAGATTTTTGTGAAAGAGCCCCGCCTCCTGCCCTTCGTGTACGATGGCACTAATCACATTGAGATAGTCATTGAAACGCGAGCCGCTGTATTCCCGCAAAAATTTATTGGACTGGCGCAGCTCCAATTGCAGGACTGCGGCGAGATCGGGAGTGTTACGCACCAACTCCAGGTGATGGTGAATGAACGCAAGCAGTTTTTCTGCCGGATCGTTGAGCGCCGCCAGCTTGACTTGAAATGCGTCGATGACATTGCCCATACTCTCTTCAAACAGCGAGATCAAAATATCATCTTTGTTTTTGAAGTAAAGATACACGGTGCCGTCCGCGATGCCGGCGTGGCGCGCGATTTCGGAGATTTTGGCGTTGTAAAAACCCTTGCGCGCAAAAATTTTGACGGCCGATTTGAGAATTTTGCCGCGCTTGTCAGCACGCGCACGACGCACGGAAGCGACGTTTGGCGCCGCGCCATTGTTCGGGAAAGTCACGCCGTTGCTCCTGCGGAGAAATGTTTCGCGCATAA
>JABWAN010000315.1 GCA_013361015.1 Candidatus Zhuqueibacterota bacterium
GGCAAAAAATTGGGTTTGAATGCGTCTAGACTGATTAAGTTTTTTGCGACGAAATATAAGAATGAAACCACGCCAATAATTCCTATTGACATGTAAGATTTTAGTTGCGAAGACTCAACTTTAAGCCATACAAAGCCCCAAAGCCATATCACTGAAACGAAAATCAAGCAAGGCCAGACGAGCCTCGGCAGTTGTTGATTTATGGTGTCAAATCGGTCGCCGCGCGCGTCATATGCCTCCGCATAATACTGAAGCAACTGCCCCTTTACACAGTCAGGAATTCTTGCATTTTTGTGCTTTTTCTTTTCATTCTGTATTAAGTTTCTGATGCAAACATGAATCTGTTTCATGAGTTCGTGAGTGACTGAATCGATTCTCTCATCTCTTTCCCGCTTGAGTTTCAACTTTTCGACATATAATACCACCGTGCGAACAAGTTCTTCCCGTAGGTTGTGATTCGCTCCTTGACACATTTCACTTGTTCTTAGAAGTAGAATCAATGCGTCGCTCTCGCGATCAATTTCGGAATTTATTTTTTGAAACCTCCGCCAGCCCTGGCCGATGATAAATGTAAGGACGAGTGTATAAAAGACGCTAAACCACTCAATGAATTGCGCCAACGTGTCTTGGTCGTTTGGATTTTCAGGCAATTCAAGTCCCCATATGCGACCTCCGCCAAACCATAAATAAAGGAAGGCACCGACTAGGAGAGAATATGCAAAAATGCCCGGCACCACACGCTTTAAACGCACCCAAACCGCACCAAACAACTCGCGCGTTGAAGCATCATCCAAAGAAGCTTTCGGTTGATACGCTTGTATATAAGGCGGCATATCTCTAGTCCCTCGCTTCACATGAGTGTGAGAAGTTTTTGGTTTCTGGAATAGATTGGAAGAAATTGGGCAAGTCCGCGCTGGTTTAAATCTAATCAAAGAGTGCTCAGATGGCAATACTTTTCTTGCTGAATAACTTTTTTTTCAGTAGATACTGAAGTGCGAATTTTCAACAACAATCGTTCTTTCGTTTTTTAGGATACAGCGAAAGCTAAGCATGAAAATGTTTCCCCATCGCCATTTCTGGATTTAATTTGCAATCCTGTTGCTCGCAAGCGCCTGGATTTGGTATGAGGTTTGGCAGACGTTCTAATTTCTTCGCATAACCAATCCGCGCGGAAAGAAGACGCTGCGCATGCAAGCCCTCAAAAAAAATTATTGAGCAATTCTTCCCAAATTTGTATCGTAATACCGAGCAAAAATCTGGGCAACACCTTTCGAGCTTTCCAAACCCTCAGGGCTATTTGGCTTCCCAGAGCCAGTGCTCGGCCTTTGAGGGTTTTTCATTTTTCGGGGAGGATGAACCGACCCTCCAAAATTCTCGCTACCCGCAGTTGCAAAGAATCCGCGCACATCGTTTTGTTCTGCGCTGTTGGCGCAGCGCTCCAATGAGCAACGCAGCGACACGACTGTTTATTATTCCCCATTCAACGACTCAGGAAATCAAAGGCAGCAATGGCCCTCAAAAAATCCGAACTCTACTCCTCCATTTGGAAAAGCTGTGATGAACTGCGCGGCGGCATGGACGCTTCGCAGTACAAAGATTATGTGCTCGTGCTCTTGTTCGTGAAATACGTTTCGGACAAATACGCGGGGCAAAAGAATCCGCAAATCGTCGTGCCCAAAGGCGGCGGCTTTGCCGACATGGTAGCATGCAAGCACGACAAAGAAATCGGCGACAAGCTCAACAAGATTATCGGAAAACTGGCAGGGGCTAACGATCTCAAAGGTGTGATCGACGTGGCCGATTTCAACGACTCCGATAAGCTGGGCAAGGGCAAAGAGATGCAAGATCGCCTCACCAACTTGGTCGCGATCTTCGAAGACCCCGCGCTGGATTTCTCTAAAAACCGTGCCGAGGGCGATGACTTGCTCGGCGACGCCTATGAATATCTCATGCGCCACTTCGCCACGGAGAGCGGCAAGAGCAAAGGCCAGTTCTACACGCCTGCGGAAGTCTCGCGCATCATGGCAAAGGTGATCGGCATTGGCAACGCCGCGACCACGGCAAAGACCACGCTGTACGATCCCACCTGCGGCTCCGGCTCGCTCTTGCTCAAGGCCGCGGATGAAGCGCGCACCAAGATCAGTATTTACGGCCAAGAAATGGATAACGCCACGGCCGCACTCGCGCGCATGAATATGATCCTGCACGATCATCCCTCCGCTGAAATTTGGAAAGACAACTCCCTCGCTTCTCCCCATTGGCTCGAAAAAGACGGCAGGCTCAAAGCCTTTGACTTCGTGGTTGCCAATCCGCCCTTTTCCACAAAAGCATGGAGCAACGGCGTCAACACTGCGCACGATCCGTTCGGGCGTTTTGAGGACGGCGTTCCGCCGGACAAGAACGGCGACTATGCTTTTCTCCTCCACATTCTGCGCTCGCTCAAAAGCACGGGCAAGGGCGCGGTGATCTTGCCGCATGGCGTGCTCTTTCGCGGCAACGTCGAGGCGGAGATTCGGCGCAATCTCATTCGCAAGGGTTATATCAAAGGCATCATCGGCCTGCCGGCGAATTTGTTTTTTGGCACCGGCATTCCCGCTTGCATTATCGTGCTCGATAAAGAAAACGCCACGGCGCGCACCGGCATTTTTATGATCAACGCCAGCGCGGGTTTTGTGAAGGACGGCAACAAGAACCGTTTGCGCCACCAAGACCTGCACAAGATTGTCGATGTCTTCACGCGCCAACTCGAAATTCCAAAATATTCGCGCATGGTTGCGCGCGCGGAGATCGAAGCCAATGACTTCAACCTAAACTTGCCGCGCTACATTGACAACACCGCAACCGAAGACGTGCAGGACATTGCCGCGCATTTGCTCGGCGGCATTCCCGACCGCGACCTTGACGCTTTGGAGGACTATTGGGAAGTGTTCCCCAGCTTGCGCGAAACTCTCTTTGCCGCGAGCGGCCGCGAAGGTTATAGCAGTATGAAAGTCGAGGCGACGCACGTGAAAGCGACAATCTTCAGCCATCCCGAATTTACGGCATACCACCAAACCGTGAACGCGCTCTTTGCAAAGTGGCGCAAGCAGCACACGCCGCGACTTCATAGCCTGAAAATTGGCGACGCGCCCAAAGCTTTGATTGCCACTTTAAGCGAAGACTTGCTCGCCGCTTTTTCGCAGGCGCACTTGCTCGATCAATACGACGTTTACCAGCATTTGATGACGTATTGGGTGGAAGTCATGCAAGACGACGTGTACATGATCGTGAACGCAGGCTGGAAGGAAGCGGCCAATCTCCGCCAAATTGTGGAAGAAGAAAAAGAGAAAGATAAAGAAAAGCAGAAGAGCAAAGAGAAGCCGGATTTGATGCTCGGCAAAAGGAAGCTCAAGGCGGATTTGATTCCGCCCGCTTTGATCGTGGCGCGTTATTTTGCTCATGAGCAAAGCGAGATCGACGCACTGAAAGCGCAGGCCGAAACTTTTGCACAACAAGCCGAAGAGTTGAAAGAAGAACACGGCAACGAAGACGGTTTGCTCGCGGAAGTTGTGGAAGACGGCAAGATCAGCAAAGGCGCGGTGGCGGAAAGGCTCCGGCAGATCAAAAACGATCCCCAAGTCGCGGAAGAGCGCAACGTGCTCACGCAATATTTGGCTTTGGTGGAACAAGAGGCGGAAACGAACCGCAAAGCCAAAGACGCGCAAAAGGCGTTGGATGAAAAGGTCGTGAAACGCTACGGCACGCTCACCGAGGCGGAAATAAAAACGCTCGTGATCGAAGACAAATGGCTCGCCCGCCTCGCTGCCGACTTGCACGGCGAACTCGACCGCGTTTCGCAAACGCTCACAGGCCGCATTAAAGAACTGGCCGAACGCTACGCCGCGCCTTTGCCGCAATTGGTCAACGAGGTCGAAACTCTTTCGAGCAAAGTGGACGCGCACTTGCAGCGCATGGGGTTTGTATGGAAGTGAGAGAAGGATACAAGCAAACCGAAGTGGGGGTGATTCCTGATGATTGGGAAATTGGCAGGATTCGAAATCTTGCATCAATTACTACTGGAGCCAAAAACACTCAAGACAAAATAGAAGATGGGGAGTTTCCGTTTTTCGTGAGATCATCAATTGTTGAGAAAATCAACACCTATTCTTTCGATGGTGAAGCTGTATTGACTGCCGGCGACGGGGTTGGAACTGGGAAGACATTTCACTACATCAACGCCAAATTTGATTTTCATCAAAGGGTGTACAAGATCAGCGATTTTGAAAATGGTTTGAACGGATACTTCTTTTATCTCTATTTCAGCAACAATTTTTATGATCGAATAATGTCTATGACGGCGAAATCTTCCGTTGATTCTGTCCGAATGGAGATGATCGCCGACATGATAATTCCGCTTCCTCCTCTACCCGAACAACACGCCATTGCTGCGGCGTTGAGCGACGTGGACGCGCTGCTCACGGCGTTGGACGCGCTCATTGCCAAGAAGCGGCTCATCAAACAAGGCGCAATGCAGGAATTGCTCACCGGCAAGAAACGCCTGCCTGGGTTTAGCGGAGAGTGGGATTCTCCAAAGATTGGCGACCTTTTCATCTTCAAAAATGGTCTCAACAAAGCCAAAGAGTTTTTTGGTTACGGAACGCCCATTGTCAACTACATGGATGTTTATGGAAAACGGGGAATTTATTCGAATGATCTGCGAGGGCGAGTCTCTTTGAGTGGCGATGAAGTGCGCGCATTTGAAGTGCGAAAGGGAGATGTGTTTTTTACTCGCACATCTGAAACTGCTGCGGAAGTCGGCATTTCGTCTGTCATGCTTGATCAGCCCCGCGATACGGTTTTCAGCGGATTTATACTTCGCGCAAGACCGAAGGACAATAGTTTGGATGATCAATTCAAGAAATTTTGCTTTTCAACGGATGGAGTAAGAAAGCAGATAACTTCTCAGAGCACGGAAACAACACGCGCCTTGACGAGCGGAAGGAATCTTTCGATTGTTGCGATTGCACGGCCTCCACTTGAAGAGCAAAAGGCCATTGCTGAACTCCTAAACGACATGGACGCCGAAATCGCCGCGCTGGAGCAACGGCGCGAGAAAACCCGCCGGCTCAAGCAAGGCATGATGCAGGAATTGCTCACCGGAAGGACTCGATTGCTATGAAAGAAGACCAAAACATCGAATACAAAACCTCCTGGCGAGACGAATACCTCAAATGGATCTGCGGCTTTGCCAATGCCGAGGGCGGCACGCTGATAATCGGGAAAAACGACCGGGGCGAAGTCGTGGGCGTTTCCAATGCGCCGAAATTGCTCGAGGATATTCCCAACAAAGTGAGGGACATTCTCGGCATCATGGTGGAAGTCAACCTACGCGCGGAAGAGAGCAAGGAATACCTCGAAATCGTCGTGGAAGCCTATCCGAATCCGGTGAGCTTTAAAGGCGAATATTTCTATCGCAGCGGTAGCACGAACCAAACGCTCAAGGGCGCCGCGTTGGATCGTTTCCTTTTGCGCAAACAAGGGCGGCACTGGGACGGGGTGCCGGTGCCTTATGTGACGCTGGCCGATTTGAATGAACAGTCTTTGGCGTACTTTCGCAAGCGCGCCGAGCGTAGCGGGCGGTTGTCGCCGGAAATTTTGCGTGAGACCAACGCGGATCTGATCGACAAGCTGCATTTGAGGGACGGCACGTACTTGAAGCGGGCCGCGGTGCTGCTCTTTCATCCGGATCCGGAGCGCTTTGTGACCGGGGCCTTTGTGAAAATCGGCTTTTTTCGCAACAACGCCGACCTGCTCTATCAGGATGAAATTCACGGCAATCTCTTCACGCAGGTGAATGAAACCGTGGATCGCCTGTTGGGCAAGTACCTTCGGGCGTTGATATCCTACGAGGGTATCCATCGGGTGGAGACCTATCCGGTGCCGGAGGAGGCGCTGCGTGAAGCAGTGCTCAACGCGATTGCACACAAAGACTACGCGAGCGGGACGCCGATCCAAATTAGCGTTTACCACGATAAGATCATGCTTTGGAATCCGGGGCAATTGCCGGTCGGATGGACGGTCGCTCGTCTGCTTGGAAAACACTCCTCGCAGCCCTACAACCCTGACCTCGCAAACGCCTTTTTTCGTGCCGGAATGATCGAGGCGTGGGGGCGCGGCATTGAGAAAATTTTCATGGCCTGTCAAACGGCGAACGTTCCCGCGCCGGAGTTGCAGGTTGAAGAGACGGCTTTCGGGGTGAACTTTACCTTTCGGCCTGAAGCAATCCTCCGCCAGCCAGAGTCACAGCCAGAGTCACAGCCAGAGTCGGTATCGTTGGAAGCGCGAGTGCTTGGCCTGCTGGCATCCACCGGCCCTATGTCCAAATCGTTGCTCGCCGGTGCTTTGGGGCAAAAAGGAATCTCCGGCCAGTTGAATCAATTGATGCGCAGGTTGAAGGAGGAGCAGTGGGTGGCGTACACGATTCCAGAAAAGCCTCAAAGCCGGCTGCAAAAGTATCGCTTAACCACAAAAGGCCGTGAGCGGCTGGCTACTTTGCAAGGAGAGAAATCGCAATGACCAATCTCGGCAAAACCGAACGCGCTACGCAGAACCGCGTGATCAAACTTTTTCAAGAGCAGCTTGGCTACACCTACCTCGGCAATTGGGAAGAGCGGCCCGACAATCGCAACATCGAG
>JABWAN010000316.1 GCA_013361015.1 Candidatus Zhuqueibacterota bacterium
TGAACGTTTTGCAAGCCGGCGGTTGGACGTTGTTGACCGCGGTCAATCTCATGCTCTTCAGCCTGATGCACAATCCCTGCTCGACGACGCTGTACACGATCTACAAAGAAACCGGCAGCGTGAAATGGACCGCGATCTCCGGCTTGTTGCCCATCGTGCTGGGCTTCGTGGTTTGCTTTCTGGTCGCACAAGTGTGGCGCTGGGTGGGTGGAATATAAACGCGCGGGTTAAGGTTACTCATGAGAAAACTTTTGTACTTGTCGCTAAACTTAGAGCGTGTCATTCAGGAGGAATCTTATTAAGCACTGGGCACTATTTCAAGCGGGTAAAAAGATTCTTCCAGAATGACATCCACCAAAACTGGTCACTGAATACTGACAACTGACACCCAACCGACATGACCACCCTCCACCTCCGCATCACCGGCATGGATTGCGCCGATTGCGCGGCCGCGCTCGAAAAGGGCGTGGGCAATCTTAACGGCGTGCAATCGTGCTCCGTCAATTTTTCCTCCGCACGCATGAAAGTCGAATTTGACGCCGCGCGTGTCGCTAAAGAAAAAATCACGCAACGCATTCAAGCGTTGGGCTACGACGTGCGCAACGAGGCGAAAGAGCACGAGCTTGCTCCGCTTTCGAAACGCGGCGGCATGCTCGGCTTTATTCCGTTCTTGTTCACACGGACGGCGACCACGCTTGCGGCGATGGGCGGTTTACTGGTCGGCCTCGGCATGCTTGCGGAATGGTTTGCCGTGCGCGAAGATGTTGTCAAGCTCATCTACTGGCTCGCGCTCGCCGTTGCCGGCTACCCCATTTTGCTTGCGGGCGTGCGGCGTTTGTGGCTCAATCGCGAGATCGGCATCAACCTGCTCATGGCAATGGCCGGCCTCGGTGCGGTTATCATCGGCGAAGAAGCCGAAGCCGCGAGCGTCATTTTTCTTTTTGCAATCGGTGAAGCGCTCGAAGGCTACACCATGGATCGCGCGCGCAATGCGATTCGCAAACTCGTCGCGCTCACGCCCTCGGAAGCCACCACGTTGCGCCCGTGCATGGATTGCCGCGAGCACCTTGGCCGCGAGGGCTATACCGGCGGGCCGTGCCCGTTTTGCGGCACGCACGAACGCCGTGTTGCGGTGGACAGTTTGAACGTTGGCGAAACGGTTTTAATCAAACCCGGCGAGCGCGTGCCCATCGACGGCGTGATACTCAAAGGCAATTCTTCGGTCAATCAAGCGCCCATTACCGGCGAAAGCATGCCCGTGCTCAAGCTGCACGGCGAAGAAGTTTTCGCGGGCACCATCAACGGCGAAGGCACGCTTGAAATCAACGTGCTGCGCAAAGCCTCGGATTCCACACTCAATCACATCATTCATCTCGTGGAAGAAGCGCACGGCCGCCGCGCGCAGTCGCAACGGTTTGTAGATCGTTTCGCGCGCGTGTACACGCCCGCGGTGGTTCTGGCCGCGCTGTTCATTGCCGTTGTGCCGCCGCTTTTCGGCGCGCCGTTTTGGAATTTGGCCGACGGCACACACGGCTGGCTCTATCGCGCGCTCACGCTGCTCGTGATTTCATGCCCGTGCGCATTGGTGATTTCCACGCCCGTGACCATCGTCAGCGCCATCAGCGCCGCGGCGAAAAACGGCGTGCTCATCAAAGGCGGCGCATATCTCGAAGCGCTCGCCAAAGTGCGCGCGTTTGCATTTGACAAAACCGGCACGCTCACGTATGGCCAGCCTGCGGTCGTAGACATTCGCAACTTCTCTTGCAAGAATCATGGCGAGCATTGCGCGTCGTGCGAAGACATGCTGCAGCTCGCGGCTGCGGTCGAACGCCGCAGCGAGCATCCCATTGCGCTCGCCATCGTGCAGGCCGCGGGCGATCGCGGCAAGCATTGCGGCTATATTGTTGAAGAAGTGGAAACGCTCTCGGGCCGCGGTGTGCGCGGCAAAGTGAACGGCAAGAACGTCGTTATCGGCAGCCATGCGCTCTTCGATGCCGAGCATCCGCATACCGAAATCATTTGCCAAACCATGAAAGCCGTGGAGGCGAACGGCCACACGGCGATGATGGTGAGCGAAGATGAACACGTGGCGGGCTACATTGCCGTGTCGGATCAAGCGCGCGCGGAAAGTCGCGGCGCGCTGGCGGAGTTGAAGAAACTCGGCATTCAAAAAAGTGTGATGCTGACCGGAGACAATGCCGCGACCGCGCAGAGCATCGCCGCCAGTGTGGGCGTGGATGAAGTGCGCTCCCAGCTTATGCCCGATCAAAAATTGGAAGCAGTGAAATCGCTGCGGCAGGAATATCACAACGTCGCGATGGTGGGCGACGGCATTAACGACGCGCCGGCATTGGCGAGCGCGAATGTCGGCATTGCCATGGGCAGCGCGGGCACCGCGCAAGCGCTCGAAGTCGCAGACGTGGCGCTTATGTCCGACAACTTGAGCAAGCTGCCCTTTGCCATCAAACTCAGCCGCAAAGCGCTCGCTGTGATCAAACAAAACGTCATCGTAAGCCTTGCGCTCAAAGCCGTTTTCCTCGCGCTCGCGTTGCCCGGCTTCGCGACGTTGTGGATGGCGGTGATTGCAGACACCGGCGCGTCTTTGCTCGTGACGATGAATGGCATGCGCTTGCTGCGCGAGAAGGATCGTTGAGAAATGTTTCGCTTAAAATTGCTTTGCGGCTCGCAGTAGGATTACGTATTTTTTTATCGCGCGCAGGATCTCTGTGCGCTTCCAAGTTGCGCCTCGTTGTCATTGGGAAGAACCCTCCCTAGTGCTTGGCACTGTGCGCGTATCCGTAGAAGTTCCGTTGAGGAAGACAACGAGCAGTTACTTGGCAAACAAACTCTTGCTCGAAAGAAACGTGCTCCTGCCTGAAAATGAAGAAAGGCTATCTATGCCACCCACAACCGTTGAAGAAATCATGACCGCCGTGCGCAACCTGCCTGGCGAAGATCGCCGGCGTATATCAGAAATTTTAGCGCGTGAACGCGACGATGAAGCTCGATTAAACAAAGCGCATACGTCGACACACGAGTCCGCCGCGGCTCGTGCGCTCGAACAAATTCCCGCGAGCCGCGAGCAGGAAATGCAATGGCTGCTCGATCATCAAGATTTTTGGGAGCAACATCGCGGCGAGCACGTGGCGCTGTGGGGCTATGAGATGATTGCGGTCGGCAAAACGAGGAAAGAAGTGGTTCTGGCGGCGCGAAAGCGCGGAATCGAATTTCCATTTGTGCAATACCTGCCCGTGCACGAGCACGAATGGTATTTGGGTATGTCGAACCAACCTGCGATTGAGCCGTGAGCCATGCGAGCGCTTGAATTTGAATACCAATTCAACTATCGCCCAATATTCCTCGAAACCCGCAGCCAAAAATTGTTGGCGCCGCCGCTGCCTGTGATCGAAGTGGCGCTCTCATATGATCGCGCGGCGACCACGGATTTTGCGCTGATTGATTCCGGCTCGACCTTCTCGGTGTTTACGCGCGAGATTGCGGATGAATTGGGGATCGAGGTGTTGGCAGGACGCGCGCAGAGGCTGAACACATTGGGAGGTTCTTTGTTAGCATATGATCATGAACTCGAGATTGGAATTACGTCGAGCCTCCGCTATGCTATAGAAGTTCTTTTCACCGAATACCCCATCCCGCGCAATCTGCTCGGGCACAACGGCTTCTTGGATCGCGTCGCGGTCGCGTTGCGCAGCAAGTTTGGCTTGATTTATCTTCAGCCGGAAATCTAGCGCGACGGTTTTGCGGTTGCTCGGCTTGCCCTAAATCCCTTTTGCTTTTCTCCCCGAAATTTCCCTTCTTCCCGGCCATTCGGATACCAACGCCGGGAAGCACGCATGCCCGATACCACTTCAATACACAAACCGAAAATATTTCTCAGTCACGCTTCGGAAGACAAGCCCTTCGTGCGGCGTTTGGAAGCCGCGCTCGAAGCCGCTGGCGTCGAAGTGTGGGTCGATCACGACGATTTGCACGCAGGCGAAAATTTTCCCAAACGCATCGGTGAAGCGCTGGCGTGGTGCGACGTGTTGCTGCTCGTTTGGTCGCAAGCTGCAAGGGTCTCGCGCTGGGTGGAGATGGAATGGAGCAATGCGCTCTCGCTCCGCAAAGTCATCATTCCTTGCAGGCTCGACAAAACGCCGCTGCCGCCGTTGTTGGACAGCATCTCGTACGCGACCTTCCGCGATTTCGAACGCGGCCTCGAACAATTGCTGCACGCGCTGCGCAACCTCTCCTCGCCAAAAGTCACACAGAATATCGAACCTTCACCTCCGCCGGAATCCAACGTGCGCGACCGCCGCATCGATGCCGCCACGCCGAGCACAGCCGAAGTCGGGCAACGCCTCGATCTGCTCGTGCAAGTGCGCTTTCCCGACTCGCCTTTGTTGGGCCGCGAAGACTGGCCTACGAAAATCAAACCTGATCATATCGAACAAACTTCGGAAAGCGTGGCCCTGCAATTTCCAGTTGATCCCGCTACGGGCAAACTCACTTCCGCGAAATTGGAGATTCAAATCGTCGCGCCGGATTTTGAGATTGCCGGCAATGCGCGGCAACGTGTGCTCGTGCCGCCGGAGGAATATTCCAAATGCCTTTCGTTTTTGATCACCCCCAAACAAACCGGCGTGTGCCGCATCAACGTCGAAGTATATGACGTCGATCAAACTTTCCTCGGCGCGATTCCTTTGGAAACGAACATCGGCGGGTCGCCCGTAGCGCAAGCGCTCAATGTCGCGAATCTCATGTTGTTCGTTGTAGTGGGACAGGAACGCATTGCGCTGCCTCCTATACTCGCGAGCAACCAAGGAATCGGCTCTTTGCCCCCTCCGTCGTCCGCGCCACCAGCGCCTGCTTCCGAAGGCACAAAAGTAGTGGAATATCCCACTTATCAGCCGAGCCGTGAGAGCAGACATGAATTGCCGCAAAGCAAAGCGCCCTCGGGATGTTTAGGCCGCGTCGCATTATGGCTTGGCATACTCGCCTCGCTCGCCACCGTGCTCGCGTTCGTGTTTGATTTGCCGGATAAATTTGATTGGTTCACGCCTGCGAGCAGCACGTTCTATGGCAGCGTGCGTTATCCCGATAGCAGCCCGGTTCCGCATGCCGTGTTACGCGTGCAAGGCAACCTCGGCGAAGGCACGACCGATGCGCACGGCAATTTCAATTTCAGAGTGCATGCTCAACCGGGCACGCAAATTCGCGTGACAGTTGCTAAAGATGATATTGTAGGTTTTGATGATTTACTTTGGCTAGAAGGGGACAAAACGATTCCGTTTGATACCACCCAAACAAAGGGGCAACCATGAAAAGAAAACGTAGCCCCGCCCCCTTGTGGGGCGCTGTCTAAAGACTCAAACTTGCTTCGTTGCAACAACCGCGCACAACGGGCGGGGACTACAAAATTCATGGTTGCACTGCACCGAGGCCGTGTTAAAGGCCGAAGTGCACCGAGAAGCGATGCACGTCCTTAAACAGACCGAAAGGCGTGTAAGCATAATCCAACGCGAACAGCGAGTTTTTGCGGAAGCCGGCGCCGGCGCTGAAGTGATGCTCGTCGCTGGGGAAAGTATAACCCGCGCGCAACGCGAACACCTCCATAAAAACGTATTCGCCGCCGAAATTGAACTGTTCATTGAAATCACGCGGGTGTACGGCGTCGACCGACACATTGAAATCAGTCGATGCCTCTTCATCCCCAAGCAGGTCCATGACATTCATGGAAATGCCCAGCTCGAACGTCAACGGTAATTGAAAGCTTTCCTGGACATACTCAATCTCTTCGGAAAAATTGCGCAAGTTCATGCCGAAATCCAGGCTTTTGAAGCCCGTGCGGTAAAGAATGCCGAAATCAAAAGTATACACGTCCACGCGGTTGTCGGTCCTAATTGGGCTGCCGTCTTGATTGTAGGCAACAATGCTGCTCTGCAAATCCTGTTTCACGTAGCGCATGTTGCCGCCGACGGAGAACTTGTCGGAAAGCGCTTTCGCATAACCGAAGCCCACGGCAAAAGCCGTGGGGCTAAAGACCCCCGTGTCTTGATAGCCGGCGTCATTCGTAGCGCGGACGGTGCCGCGCAAATCGCCGTAATCAACCGAGAGAAAATTCACCCCAAAGACGCCGTATTTGCCTTCGGCAATATTTAGCGCCATACTGCCAAAGGAGTAATTGATGTCCGCAATCCAATTCACGCGCCCGAGGGAAATATCGACGCTGTTGGTCAAACGCGCCATGCCTGCGGGGTTGAAAAACATCGCAGAGGAAGTGCCCGTGGTGGTCACGGCCGCTTCGCCCATCGCGCTAACACGTGCATCGGTCGTGACGCTCAAAAACTTCAAACCGGTCTGCGCCAGCTTTTGTTGGCACAAGCCCGCACCCGCGGTGAGCACAAGCAGCGCGCCACTCAATTTCCAGATTAAGTTCCGTCTCATGATGGCTACACCTATGGTCTAATGGTTATGGCAAAACTCGAAAAAAGTCAAATCGCAAACGACCGATTCCAAAAGCCTCTCAATCTAGGCCTCATCGTATCACCACAAACTTCACGATCTCACTTTCACCGGTGTCGCTGTTCGTGACCACGGCGATATAAACCCCGCTGACGATGACTTGATTGGAAGAGGTGATGAGATTCCATTCTTCGTCGCCGCTGCCATCCG
>JABWAN010000317.1 GCA_013361015.1 Candidatus Zhuqueibacterota bacterium
TTGGCTTCGTCCCCTCGGCGGTGCGCGAGCGTAACACTGTTGCGCGCGCGCCCGAAGGCTTTGCTTTGCTGCCGAGCTATCCCAATCCCGCAACGACAACGCCGCGCTTCCGATTTCAATTGCCGGAGCGGGCGCGAGTGCACGTCGAAGTGTTCAACCTGTTGGGCGAGAGCCTTGGCAAAACCGCGGAGGAAGAATTTGCCGTAGGCCTTCATGAATTGGCGCTTCCCCAAAAACTCGAACGGCAGGGCGTTTACTTTTATCGCCTGACGGCGAAGCGGAACGGCAAAGTTGTTTATCAGCAAACGCAAAAGTTTTTGCTTTTGCGGTAAGTCACAGACCAGGAGCCGGATCTTTGCGCCTTTATTACTCCGAGCGATATTATAGGTTGCACTTCTCCTCCTCGCCCTGTCATGCAGAAATATGTGAGAAGAAGCCTTTAAATTTTTCTGCCATTCGCTTCTAAAATCGTTTTGTCTTTCTAAAAGTTTTGCGCATTTGAATATGGATATTCTCCTCTCTCACGGCTACTTTCTTCCCGAAGACCCGCACGAGCTGAAAATCATGAAGCCCTATCCGCCGCTCGGGCTTTTGTATCTTTCTTCTTATCTCAAACAAAAAAGCTTTGCGGTTGAAATTTTCGACGGCACCTTTCAAACGCAAGCCCAGTTCGCGCATGTGCTGAGCACCAAAGCGCCCAAGCTCGTCGGTCTCTATACGAATTTGATGACCAAATTCAACGTGCTTGAAATGATTCGGCAAGCGAAGGCGCAGCATTGCATCGTCATCGTCGGCGGGCCTGATCCGCCGTATTATGCCGAAGCGTATCTCAACTTCGGCGCGGACGTTGTGGTCATGGGCGAAGGCGAACAGACCTTGGAAGAACTTATTCCGATTCTCTCGCAAGAAAAGTTTGCGCAGCTTGGCGCGATCGCAGGAATCGTTTTCAAAGATGAGCACGGACAGGTGCAGCGCACGCCAGCGCGCCCGTTGCTGCCCAATCTCGATGTATTGCCAATGCCCGATCGCGCTGCGATTGATCTCAAAAAATATGTTGAAACCTGGCGCAGGCATCACGGTAAGGGAGCAATTTCACTCATCACGAGTCGCGGCTGTCCGTATTCTTGCACATGGTGCAGCCATTCGGTGTTCGGCAAAACCTTGCGCAAACGCAATGCGAAGCTGGTCGTTGATGAAGTTGAAATGATCCGCGCAGAATATCAGCCCGATATGCTGTGGTATGCCGACGACGTGTTCAACATCAACCACAAATGGCTTTTCGATTATGCGGCGGAACTCAAACGCCGCAACATTCAAATTCCGTTCGAGTGCATTTGCCGCGCCGATCGTATGAATGAAGATATTATACGCACATTGAAAGGAATGCACTGCTTCCGCGTGTGGCTCGGCTCGGAAAGCGGCTCGCAGCGTTTGCTCGATCTCATGAAGCGCGGCGTCAAGGCCGAGCAAGTGCAAGCCATGACGCGCCTCGCAAAACGTTATGGCATTGAGACCGGCATGTTTTTAATGTGGGGTTTTGAAGATGAAAACGAAGACGACGTTGCGCAAACCGTCGAACACGTAAAGAAGGCCAATCCCGATTTGGTGCTCACCACCGTGAGTTATCCCATCAAAGGCACGGAGTATTATCGCCGCATGGCGGAGCAAAATCTTATTGTGAGCAAAGGCGAGTGGACAAGCATGAACGACCGCGATTATCGTCTCGCGGGCCGTCATTCCAAGCGCTACTATGACTTTGTCAATCGTTGGATGTACAACGAGCTGGCGCTGCAACGTTTGCATGAGAGCGGCAACGGCGCATGGCTGCAACGCGCACGTAAAAAAATAAATGCACAGCTCGGCAAACTGGGCATGCGCTGGACTGCGAAGGAGAAAGAAGCCTAAGGGTTGTTGTTCAACGACAACGCATTCGAGATTTGCCCGCTTCATCTCTTCAACCTCCTACAGCTCATCGCTGCAAATTCCCCCTTGTGAAATTGCCCTCCGTCTTTTATAATGCGCCTGCTTTCATCATTTACCACATGAGGAAGGAGCATAGCGATGAACACAAAATGGGCCGGTGTGTTTCCGGCGATCACCACGAAATTCAAAGCGGATTACAGCCTCGACCTCGTCGCCATTGAAAAGCATTGCCGCGCCATGTTGGATGCTGGCGTGCACGGCCTCATCGTCACCGACTCGCTCGGCGAAAACGGCGCGCTCTCTTTTGAAGAGAAGCAAGAGGTGCTCAAAGTCGCAGTGGCCGTTAGCAAAGGCAAGGTCCCCGTGCTCGCCGGCGTGGCGGAAACCACGACTGCCATCGCGTGCCGCGTTGTTGAAAAAAGCGCAGCGAACGGCGCGGACGGTTTCATGCTCCTGCCGCCGATGCAATATCCTTCCGATCGCCGTGAAACTTTGCAGCATCTGCGCACTGTCGCTGCGTCCTCGCCCAAGCCCATTATGCTCTACAACAACCCCGTTTCGTATCGCGTCGATATTACGCCCGAGATGTTCGTGGAATTATCCAACGAGCCGAAGTTTGTTGCGCTCAAAGAATCTTCCGACAACGTGCGGCGCATCACGGATATTTACAATGCCGTCGGTGATCGTTATCAAATCTTCACCGGCGTGGATGATCTTGCATTGGAGAGTTTGCTGCTCGGCGCAGTGGGATGGGTTGCGGGCTTGGTGTGCGCTTTTCCGCGCGAGACGGTTGTGCTCTATCATCTCGCGAAAGCGGGACGCCTTGAGGAAGCGCGGGCTTTGTATCGTTGGTTCATGCCGCTGCTCCATCTCGATGTTTCCACCAAACTGGTGCAAAACATCAAACTCGCGGAGGCGATGGCGGGACTGGGCAATGAAAACGTGCGCCCGCCGCGTTTGCCTTTGGCGGAAGAAGAACGCGTGCACGTCGAGCGCATCATTACGCACGCGCTGGAAACGCGGCCGCAGCTTCCCTCGGTTTGATCGTAGCGTAAAGTTTCAGTTTGCCAACCCCGCAAGAGCAATTGTGAATGTTTAATGATTGTAGATCGAAGATCGTGGGAAGGAGATTGTTAATCGAAACTTTGATTTTCGCTTCGATCTTCCATCTGCAATCCTCTATCATCGCTTCACTATCCACAAACGACTAACAATCAGCCAACATGCCAAGACACACCTTCTTCTGCCTCGACGCGCACACGTGCGGCAATCCCGTGCGGGTCGTGGCGGGCGGTGGGCCGCGGCTCAAAGGCAACACGATGAGCGAGCGGCGGCAACATTTTCTCGCGGAATATGATTGGATTCGCACGGGTCTGATGTTCGAGCCGCGCGGACACGATATGATGTCGGGCAGCATTCTTTATCCGCCCACCCGCGAAGACACGGACATCGGCATTCTGTTTATCGAAACGAGCGGCTGCTTGCCCATGTGCGGCCACGGCACGATTGGCACGGTGACGGTCATGATCGAGCACGGTCTCGTCACGCCGAAAACGCCCGGCACGTTGCATCTCGAAGTGCCCGCGGGAATCGTTGAAGCGCATTATGAGTTTTCGAATGGCCGCGTGCAATCGGTTCGCATCGTGAATGTCGCTTCGTATCTGCACTCGCGCGCACTCGACGTCGATTGCCCGGAGTTGGGCGCGATCACCGTTGATGTTGCCTACGGCGGAAATTTTTATGCGATCGTCGATCCGCAAGAAAACTATCCCGGTTTGGAAAAATTCACAGCCGCGGAGCTCGTGCGCATGAGTCCTGAGTTGCGGCGGCGCATCAATGAAAAATATTCTTTTGTTCATCCACAAAATGCAACCATTCGCGGCTTGAGCCACATTCAATGGACGGGCAAGCCGCAACATCCCGAAGCGCACGGCCGCAATGCCGTGTTCTATGGCGACAAAGCGATTGACCGCTCGCCGTGCGGCACCGGCACTTCCGCGCGCCTCGCGCAATTGGCCGCGAAAGGAAAGCTGCAGCAAGGCGAGGTGTTCGTGCATGAAAGTTTTATCGGCAGCCTCTTTCGCGGCCGCGTTGAAGCCATGACCAAAGTCGGCGAGTACGATGCGATCATTCCGAGCATCGCAGGCTGGGCGCGCGTGACGGGTTTCAATACGATCATTATTGACGACGATGATCCGTATGCGCGCGGGTTTCAAGTCATTTGAGATGGAGCCGTGGAGTGATGGAGTGTTGGTGTAATGGCACCACAGTACTCCAACACTCCACTTCTCCATCGATCCAACGGCTTTTCATCAAACCAGAGACACGCTATGTTCCCACTTCAAATTCTCTCTCAAATCATCAAAGCTTTCCGCGCGGGCGAAACGCCGACGCAGATTGCCGCTGGGTTCGGCGTGGGCTTTCTTATCGGCCTCATGCCGTTTTGGACTTTGCAAGGCGTGTTGCTGTTTCTCGTGCTCCTCTTCGTGAACATCAACATGGCCGCAGGCTCGCTCGCGATGCTGGTCGCGGGCTTTGTCGCATTCTTGCTGGACCCGCTCTTTCACAATCTCGGTTATGCCGTGCTCACGTTGCCGGCGTTGCAAGGCACGTGGGAAGCGCTGTACAACCTGCCGGTCGCGCCGCTCTCGCGGTTCAACAATACCGTGGTGATGGGCAGTTTCCTCGGCGGCCTTGTGCTCTTCGCGCCCGTGTATGTGGGCATGAAGAAGCTGGTCGTGAGTTATCGCAGCGGTTTGGAAGAGCGCATTAAAAAATGGAAAGTAGTGCAATCTCTCCGCGGCAGCAAAATTGTGGAATGGTACGTGAAGATTCGTGACCTTGGGAGCATGTCATGAGAAAAAGCGGACTGATCATTCTCGTGGTGCTGGCGTTGCTCGCCGGCCTAGGCTATTATTTCACGCGCGATCACTATCTCGAAGCCGCGCTCGAATATCAAATCGAGCAGTTTGCCGAGGCGCGCGTGGAGATCGATAATTTCCACTTCAGCGTTTTCGGTTTGCAGTGCGGCTGGGACCGCCTGCAAATCGCCAACAAGCGCGCCCCGTGGCGCAATATTTTTGAAACGGATCGCGCCGCGCTCGATTTCGAAACGCGGCCGCTGTTTTGGCGCAAGCTCATCATTCGCGAGGCTGTGCTCGAAAACGTGCGCAGCGGTTCCGCGCGCAAAACCGACGGCACCCTGCCGTACAAAATTGTGAAAGAACCGGGCGTGGTCGAGGAAGTGTTCGCCTCGGTGGAAAAGCAATTGCGCGAGCTGCCGCTGTTCGATCTCTCCGGCTTGGGCAAGAAGCTCAATCTCGACTCGCTCGTGAACGTCAATAATCTCGCGTCGGTGCAGAGTTATAATGCGCTGCGCGACTTTGCGGATAGCAGCTATGCTTCGTGGAAAACCGGTTTCGATCCGCAAAGCTATGTGAAGCGCGCGGAGGAAATCAAAACCGAAGTTGCGAGCTTGAATATCGATCAAGTCAAAGACGCTGCGGCGCTGGTTGCAACTTTGGATAAGCTCAAAGGCATTCAATCCAAAGCCAACACCCTCAAAGAAGACGTTGAGAATAAGAAGCAGACATTGGAGAGCACGGTCGCAGCGGTGCAGGAACAAGTGCAGAACGCGCAAAGCTCCTTAAAGGATGACATCGAGCGCGCGCAGCGTTTGGCGAAGTTGCAAGATATCGACACGCGCCAACTCAGTCTGCTGCTCTTCGGCGCGCCCGCGGTGCAACGCGTCGAGCAAGTGCTCGATTACGTCGCGCTCGGGAGAAAATATCTTCCCATGGCGCAAGCCGCGATGACGTCGAGCAAGCTGGAAGCGCCGCCGCGTTTCAAAGGGCAGGACCTTCATTTTCCATTTCACTATCGCTATCCGCGTTTTCTCGCGCGCGAGATCAAACTTTCCGGCGCGACCGCGGGCGGCGATACGAGCCGCGCTTATTTTCTTTCCGGCGGGATAAAAAATCTCACCAATCAACCCATGGTTGCGGGCAAGCCTACGCAGTTCAATCTCAACTTTCTGCGCGTGGATGGCAATCAATACACGATGTCCGGCAGCTTTGATCACACCACCAACGTTGGCAAAGACTCGCTGTGGATTGCGGCGAATAACTTCGGCCTCGGCAATATCAAGCTTCCCGACAACAAACACCTGCCGCATGCGCTGGCCGCGCAAAAAGGCGATGTGAGGCTTTCCGGCTTCTTCGTCGGCGATGCGCTCGACTTGCGCGTAAACCTCAATGCCGCGCCCGTGAGTTTTGATTTTTCCACCACGCCGAAGGATTTTGTCGCGAGCGTCGTGCAAGACGTGTTGAGCGGATTCAATCGCCTCGAACTCGGCCTGCAATTGCTCGCTCCAGCTGTTGTCCAGCGAATCCCAGGCGAGCCGCCGGATCAGGCCCAGCGCCTTGGGGCCGTTCGCCAGTTCGCTCGCCAGCGCTTTCGCCGTCGGCAGCAGGTCTGCGTCCGGCACGCAGCGATTGACGAGCCCCCATTCGAGCGCCGTCTTCGCCGGAATCTTCTCGCCGAGCAGCATCATCTCCATCGCGCGGGCGCGGCCGATCATGCGGGGCAGGTGATAGGTGGCGCTGCCGTCGGGCACGAGGCCGATGCGGCGGAACGCCTGCAGGAAATAGGCGCTCTCGCCGGCGACGATCAGGTCGCCGAGCAAGGCGAACGAACAGCCGATGCCCGCCGCTGCGCCGTTCACCGCCGTCACGTAGGGGATCGGCAG
>JABWAN010000318.1 GCA_013361015.1 Candidatus Zhuqueibacterota bacterium
TCGCCGGCCTCGACGCCGCGTGCGTGGACCGAATAGGTGGCCACGAATGTCCGGTTCGCGCCGGTCTGCGCCGTGGCCGAGCTGGCCATTGCGGCCATGCCGATCGCGAAAAGGAGGCCTTTGGCAGCGCCGAACAATTGCCCCATCACTTCCAAATCCGCGGGCAGGGCGGTGGTGCCGATGGTGACGTTTTCCATGATTAGCGCTTCGCCTTCAATCTTGACATTGCCGGCGACCTCGAGTTTTTCCGTGGGGACTTTGGCCGTGCCGATGCCGACGTTCAGATTTTCCAAATCGAGCGTCATCAAGCTGCCTTCGCTGGATTGCAGCGTGGCCGTGCGCGCCTCTTTTTGCAAAAGGAAATCTTTCGAGCCTGCCATGCTATCGTTGATGAGCAGAGCGTCGAAGCGGCGTTTGTCACCGCGCACGTGCAGTTTGGCTTTGGGCGCGTCCGTGCCAATGCCGAAGCTTTTCTCCGCGCTGCTCATGACTCGTTCTGCAGCAAGGGCTGCTGTCGGTCCGCCTTCACCGCCGCCACCAGGTGAAGGCGGGAGAACTAAGCCGGTTGCTTGAATTTTGCCGTGCACGAGCAATAAAACACCTTCCGCGGCTGTCTCATCTCCGGTCCCGATTGTGACTAACTGGCTCAATGCGGTCTCGTCAGTTACACTCAACTTGCCTGTAACCTTGAGTTTCTCGTCGGCGCTCGCCGCTGCGCCGATACCGACGTTGCCGGTAACTTGAGCGCCGCCGGTGACATTTAAGTCTCCAAGGACACTCAAGTTGTTTTTCGTTGCCCCTCCGCTTGTTCCTATGCCGACATTGCCGCTGAATGTGGCGTTATCAGTTACATGCAATTTCCCTGTAACTTTCAGTTGCTCGGTAGCACTCGGTGCTCCGCCGATACCAAGTGCGCCATGCACGACGGCGTTGTTGGTCACCTTTAAATTGCCATGCACGTCAAGCTTGTCCGTGATCGCCCCCGTCATCCCAACCACGATCTTTTTATTGAGCAAATCGAAATTCAGGAGTTCGTCATGAATAACCTGGCCGCTATCGCTCGTTCGCGTTTCAAACGTGAGAACATCCTTTTGCGCACCGGTTTTCTTGCGGAGAAAGACGCTTGCCGCATTGGCCGCGCTATCTTCGATCTTGAGGAAATCAAAACCTTCGCCTGTGGACGCGCCTTTCAAATGCAGCTTGGCTGCCGGCGCTTTTGTTCCAATGCCAACTTCGCCCGAGGACTTCAACCAGAAGGTTTCTTCGAAAGCACCGGTGTTGTTGTTTTTCGCCGTGATTCCAAAGGCGTCGCTCTTATCTGTGAGCAACCCCCATTTATCGCGAACGGTATTGTCCGGCCCGACGCGCCGAAAGGTTTGCAGCTCAATATTTCTATCACCCAAATCAGCTTCGGCACCGCTATACTCAACCTCCATGCAGCGCAAATCCATGCTGTCGATTTTGAATGGGAGTTGATTGCTGCCGCCGAGAATTTGCAGGCTGCCGTTCTTACGTAGCTCCGCACCGATTGCAGCGGTTCCAATTTCAAACTTGCCTGCCGGCAAATGCAGGCCTGTTCCAGCAGCAACATTCTGCAATTGGTTCGAGGGCAATGGGTTGCCATTGATCGTGAATCCCGTCGCATTGACCTCGCCGCTCACCTCGAGCAGAGGTGTTGGAACCGCCTCGGCGGACTTACCAATGCCGACTTTGCCGTCGGCGTCAATTTGAATACGAGATTGATCATGTGTGAAGAGATGAAGCGCGAAAGCTTCGGGCGTGCCAATCCAGCTAGCTGCCGGCTCGTTCTCAATCGCTTTTTTGTTCAACAACTTTAATTTACTGCCGCCGGTGTGCTCCAACAGAAGGTCATTGTTGCCAACGGCGGTGGCGGCGAGATGTAGTTGCGCCGCGGGTGCCGATGTCTTTCCAATCACAATTCTGCGGGCAACAAGAGCATCTTGAGTGACCTTAAGACTTCCTGCCACTTCCAGTTTTTCCGTTGGCGCCGCTGAGGTGCCAATGCCTACTTCGCCAAGCTTGGTCATGATGATGCGATTGGCATTACCACCGTTGGGCCGGAACTCTAGGTTGCTGGAGTCTCCTTTTAACGCAATGTCCCAATAATCCGCCAGTGTGCCCCGTAAGCTCAAGAAGGCATAATCGCCGGCATCGGTGTTTTCAATGCGAAGTTCGGCGCGAGTGTTTCTTAAATGAAAATTGGCCTCCGGCGCGATGGTTCCGAGGCCGAGGTTGCCGGCCATATAAATGCCGTCATTCGAAATTCGCAAACGTTCGACTTGATCTGCGACCGCGCCGCCGGTAAAGAATTGATGGCCGTGGCCTTCAGCCAGTGTGCCGCCAAATTGGTAGTAGGAAGTGCTGTTTTGTGCTGGACCGTTGTGGAGGCCGCGCAAAACGATCATGTGGTTGCGATCGTGCGCGTAGATTTCAGCGTGATCGTTGTTCAGGCGGAGATTGCCAGCAACGTGCAGCTTTTCAGCAGGGGAGATTGTGTCGATGCCAACTTTGCCATTGTGAATGGTCAATCTCTCCGCGCCAGACTGCTGAAAACTGATGCGATCTTCAGCATCGTTCTCACACCCGATCAAAAGCTTAGTTCCTTCGCCTGCTTCAACAAAGTATCGAATGAAAGCGCGGTCGCCCGTGCCGGTGCCCGGATCGGGTGGAAATTGGATGCCGGCTTCTTCCGTATTGCCCACCGCGGGCATGATCGCGCCGCCGAGGACTTGAAGTTTGGCCTTTGGCTGCTCTGTGCCCGTGCCAATTCCGACTTTGCCGGAGTCATAGGCGATGCCGTTGGTCACGTTCTTCCAAGCAGATTGCGGCAAAGGCCGGCCATTTTGAAGATAATCTTGTGCATCTATAACGCCCTTCACTGTCAACGCAAGCTCGGGTGTTTGCTTCTGCAGATCTATCTCAAGCTTGCCGAGTATCTTCATTTGCGAGTCGGCGTTCAACCCCACGGTGATCTTGTTATCTGGCGTTAACGCCAAACGGTTCCGAATTTTGCCCTCGTTGACGTCCCCAATGATCAGGCCTCCAGACGAAGAATCGCCGGCTTGTACGACAGCTTGAAAAATTTGCCATTCTTTGCTCGACGTCGAAGCCTTCAACGTGATGCCATAGTCCGCCTTATCACCGGCATTTTCGGCGTCAGACTTTTCCACAAGCAGGCCGCGCGCCGAAAGATTGGCGGTTTGGCTGAACTGGCCTCTTGCATCGGTTTGCCAAAATTTTATGGTATCCCGATTCATCGAGACACCCGCGGGAATGTTCGCGTTCTCAGTGGGAGCAATGAGATGCAAATGCGCCTTTTGTGCGCTCTCTCCTTTTGCCGCAGACAGATCAATCGTCAACTGTCCGGTCATAGTATCGCCGGTAATTTTGACCGCCTTGCCCTGTGAGACCTCCTCGCGCACGGACTCGTCGGGATCGCCTGTGATTCTGCAATTCTCGAGGACGATTTTGGCCAAAGGAACTTCTGTGCCGTTGCGGATAAAATCTCCAATCTCAGCGCGCAGAAAGAGCGCGGCCTTTTCCGCGACGCGCGTCAGGCCTGTGCTGCAAATGCCATCGGCCGCGCTACTCACTTTCTCATCAGCATATGCCAGTGTTAAAATAAAATCGCCGCTGGCCGAGGAGGTGAGCGTGAGAATATTTTCCACAACCCACGGCTCGTCTAAAACGATTTCGTAGCCGTCAACATCAATTGCCATACCCGGGCTGATGGTGATCTTGTTGGTGTCCTTTTCACGATTCACCTTCAAGCCGGCCGCAATGCCCCAATTGTGCAGATTCTTGTTGTGGCGCCGGCGCATGTCAAGGTGATAGGTTTGCTCGTCTTCAAAATCTTTGACGCGCAAGCGCTGGCCTTCGAAGTAATTCACACGTTGTATTTTGAATTCAGGCATGATCGAACCTCATTGCATGTTCGCACAATCAATTGCTGCAATCGTTGTATGGCACGCCAAGCCGGTCAAGCTCTTCTTGCGAAACGATAGCTGAAAACTTGACTAGTTTATTGCCGGCGGCATCGGCTGTACATACCAAAAGGATTCCTGCGTCGGTTTTGGCAAAAGCCAAATATCCCTCGGCTCGCCGCCGCAAAAGATAGCGATAGAAAGGCTGAGAGGGCTGCGCCGCCACTTCAATACATTTGATATTGCCCCGCTGAAAACCTTGATGTGTCAAGACATCAATGGCGAATTCTTTCACGCTGCCAGCGATATCCGTTTCAACATTAACCCAACCAAGTTCGAACACTCTGGCTTGCAGCGCGTTTCTCAACTCCACGTCCGGCGCAGCGATGGGAAACAAAACCGCGTTGAAACGGTCATGCACCAACAGGACTTCTTCGGTGTTGGCGGCAAAAGGCAAATACCCGGCATTCCGTCGAAAGAGAAAACGCAAGAAACTCGCAGGCATCATTTCCAAAGCCAGATGTTTGATATTTTCATTCGAAAAACCGCTACTCACCAGCGCATCCGCGGCCGCGTCTTTCTCCATGCCGGCAACAAACGCAACGTTGATCCAGTTCTCTTGCTGCATGATTCGCTCGATCAAGGCCGCGGGAATGAACCGGTTCTCCGGTGCGCTAGAGGGATAGGAAAGCGGGAACTCATGAAAATAATCTTCAAAGGGAGTGACCTCGGTGATCTTTCTATCGGTCTTGTTGAAACTTATTTTCCCCAACAAAATAGAATGCGCCAATTCTTTGCGCAGCGGACAGTTCCAATCGCGGTGCGTGCTATCGGGCTGCGGCAACGCGGGATCATCCACATCGAACAGATGAACGTTGTAGCTCTCGCATGGGCGCGAGAACTCCACCGTTTTCTCGCCGTTGCCGCAATGCGGGGCAAAGATCGCTTGCGGCTCGCCGGGGCGTTCGTCGTATTTGATCCCCACGACCATCTTGATCGGGTCGGTTGAGCCCTGGCACTTCCCGGACTTTTTCAGAGCAATGTCGCTAATGCACTTGCGCAAGTTGACATCGCGATCTTCGCACACGATGATTTCCTGGCCGTTCCAATCGATCGCCATGCCGGAATGCAAACGAATGCTGTAAGCTTTATCGGAATTTTGCGCAAGCTCCTCGGTGGTCACCTCGATTTTCTCGATCTGCAAGCCGCATACGACGCCGTAGCCGTGCAGGCGGTTGTGCAGCTTGATTTTCTCGCGAAAGTAAGCTTGCTCCAGCCGGTAATCTTCTTCGCTCAGCATCATGCCGTTGAACGGACGCACGCGCTTGAACTTGCTCTGCTTTGTATCCGGGCAATCTTTCAACATGGTGGTCATGCTTTATTCTCCTTGCGCAGAATTTGTGGTCATCTTCTAAGCCAGAAAACGATAAATCACCCCATGCGACTGTCCGGCCGTTTCGATGGAATCGGTGAGCCAGATGAAGCTGCCGTCAAAGCACATGCGGCCGTAATTGCGCGGGGTTTGCAGCTCGCGCTCCAGCGGACGAATGCGACTCAAAACGCTCAGCGCATGAATATTGATGCGATTGAGGCGACCTTCTTCCGGCGCCGCCACCCACAACGCCTCGCCGTCAAATGCCGCGGCAACCAGCCGATCGTTCGTCGAAGCATTGCCTTCCACGTCACTCTCTGAAACATCGATCTTGGTGGCGCCGTCGTCATGAATAACCCAAAGATGCGTGCCGTCAAAAGTAATGCTGTGAGGTTGATCGCTCAACGCCAACTCCCTTTTGAACGAAATAAGACGGCCTTGCACATCGCATTTCTTTATCTGCCAACGATTGTTTTGCGGCTCGACTGCATGCGCCATCCAAAGTGCGTGACCGTCAAAGGCGAGCAGCATGGGCGTAAAATTCAAAGCAATAAAATCTTGTTGGTTCGATTTGATTTCGATTCTCGCCAGCCCGCCGCGACCAGCAATCCACACGCGGCCGGCGGCGCAAACGATTTCAGTGGGATGAAGCTGGTCGGAGGTGTTGGAAACGGTCTTTTTAAGCGCAATGGTGCGAATGCCTTTGACTTTTCTCCGCGACGAAAGTGTTACGCGGCTCACGGTGTTTGCTTCCGGATGTGTGACCCACATATGTTTGCCGTCGAACGCCAGCGCGCGGCTTTTAGCTTTGATCGGCAAGACCTGCAGCTCACTCCCGTCGCGCGTCAATCGCAGCACGCTGCGCTCCGAGCTTGCCAGGTCCGTGTACCAAATGAATTCGCCGTCCGTGGCGAGATCGAACGGCTGAGCGCCGGTCTCCAAGTGCACGCGATTCGCGCCCGCCACCGCGGGTTGCGACGAGATGACGAGCGTGCGGCCGTCCACGTAACTAACGGAGGAAATCGTCTGCGCCAACAACGGCACGAATTGGCGGCGATCCACACGCGCCGCGGCGATGTGCTCATGCTCCATGCGCATGGGATCATAGGCCCAGTGCAAAAGCTGGCGCAACGCGAACAGCGGCCAGAGCAGAATTTTCAAAATGACGCGCACGCCGGCTCCTCAAATTAGAATGCGATGAATGACACCGATTTTCTGCACGGCTTTGTTTTGCGATTGTTCCTCCTCCCGATCGACGATATGGTCGGTGACCCAAATGTGCGTTCCGTCAAAACACATTTTGGCGTAATGGCGGCTGCCGGGCAGTTTGGTTTCATTTTCGTCGGGCCGAAA
>JABWAN010000319.1 GCA_013361015.1 Candidatus Zhuqueibacterota bacterium
TTAATCCTAGGACCGTGATCAAATACGATCTGCCAAAGGCCGCGCACGTGACGCTCACGATCTATGACGTGCTCGGACGCAAGGTTCGAACCCTGCTTGATAAAGACGTGGCCGCAGGTTATCAGAGCATTCATTGGGAGGGCAAGGATGATCGCGGTGCGCCGGTGGCTTCCGGCCTTTACCTGTATCGCATTCAGGCCGCGGCTTTCATCAAAGTGAAAAAGATGATGCTGTTGCGCTGATTCTGCGTTTGCACGGATCGATCCCGCCGCGTCGGGATCGATCCGTGCTCATTTATAGGTTTGCTCTGCGATTCCAGGCTTTGTGGGTATATCCAACATGTGAATTCATCACCTGCTTGGCCACGACCAAACTTTTGCAAGGACGGCGTACATGCGATTTCATTTTTCGACAAAAACAATAATCGAAGCGCTGCAAAATTCTGTGGGATTCTGCACGATTCTCATACTTTCCTTCAACTCTTCAAATCATGCGCAAGAGGGTAAATTTCTCTCCTTCATTCAAGATACTCATATCTCTTCCGCATTCATTTGTTCGCCGGAGGGCAAAAACGTTTATGCCGCCGGGCTCTCCACCATTGCCGTGTTCGAACGGCAAGTGGATGCCACGCTCAAAACCATTCAAGTTTTGAATAACGGTCACGCCGGCGTTGAGGGCATTTATTACGTGATCGATCTTGCCGTCTCTCCCGAGGGCCGTCATCTCTACGCTGTGAATACGAATGATCAGTCAATACTCATCTACTCTCGCGACACGAGCACTGGAAAACTGACGCTCGCAGATATCATGGTTGATGAGGTCTTCGGCAGCGGCCGCAAAACCGCGCCGATACTCGCGAGTAGCTACAAGCTGCTTTTCTCGCCGGAGGGCAAATATCTCTATTGGTTCTATGGCGGGTTGAGAAAGGCTGCGGTTTTTGCGCGTGATCCGTTGACGGGCCAATTGACCAAAATTCAAGTCTTGCGGAATGGGGATGCGGACCTAGGGAATTTCAATGTTCCGGCTTGGATAGCGCTTTCAGCAGATGGCAGGCACTTTTATGGCGGGGGAGGGAATGCAGATAAAATGCTAATATTTTCACGTGACTCAACCGGCGGGAAGGTCGCGTTCGTTAGTTATCACGACCTCGGCCCAAGCCCCGACAACATGTGGGAGCGTGGCAGTATTGAAGCACTTTTGGATACGACAACAATTTGGGTTACGAATACCGATGAAGATTTATTTTTTGTCTTCACGAGAGATCAGAATTCTGGTGCGTTGCAATTGCGCCAGAAAAGCAGCAAAAATTCTGTAACCCGATTAGTTGCTAGTCATGATGGGTCAATGATATACCTGTTATATTATAATTATGCCAGTTATTTTGCGCATTACACCCGGGACCCATTTAGCAAAGAGTATATTTTAGAAAACGATCAAGCTCTTCGCATTAACTATGATCTCCCTATGCCGCCCTCCGGTCTCTGCATGTCTCCTCAAGGCGATGCGATTTATATGACCAGCGAAGCCGGGCGCAACGTCATCCGCAGAGACACGACGAACGGCGCGTTGAGCCATGCGCAATATTTCAATCACAACATCGGCGGCACGGACCGGCTGCACAGCGCGCGCTCCGTTGCGGTCTCGCCCAATGGCAAATATCTTTACGTTGCGGCACAGTTCGAAGACGCAGGCATTAGCACCTTTTCGCTCGAGCCGCAAAACGGCCAGCTCACGCTGGCGGAAGAAGACTCGCTTCCCCAAGTCACGGCGATGATCATGGCGCCCGATGGCCGGCACCTTTATGCCTCCAGCAGCACGCAAAAAAACTCCGTCGAAATTCTCTCCGCTAATGCTCAAACCGGCGAAGTGGAGTGGCTCGGCACACAAGCCAATGCGCGTGTGTGGCCGCTTTCGTTTTCACCGGATAGCCGATTTCTCTACACCAAGAACGTTGGCTTCAATCGCGACCTGCAATCGGGTTTGCTCACACAAGTGCAAGAGCTCAACGGCCAGGATTTCGGCTTAGGCGATATGCACGCCAGCGCGGTCTCACCAGACGGCAAGCATTTCTACTGGTGCGGCGAGCATCCTTTGCGGAACAGCATTTTTCAGCTCGCCACTTTCAAGCGCAACTTCCTCACCGGCGAAATGAGCTTTCTCAACAAGGAAGAGATTGAGTTTCTCTATGCCGGCAATGCCCTGCGGGTTTCTCCCGAAGGCAAGCATTTGTACCTCGCCACACGCGAGCGCGATGACGTGGCTTCGCTGCGCATTTACGAACGCGATGATTTGACCGGCGCGTTGACCTTTGTCGAGAGCCTGCGTTTTCCGGGCTGGTGCGAAATGCGCGACGTGGAAATTACCACGGAGGGCGATGAAGTGTATCTTCTCTTCGGCTGCCTCGGCGCGTACGCTGGCGAAATCGCCATCTTCACGCGCGACGCCCTCACCGGCAAGCTCACCACGAAACAAAACTTCAAAAGCTGGAAAGAGGGCGTGTACGGCATCTATGCGCCCACGGATTTGGCGCTCACGCCGGATGAAAAATTTTTCTATGTGTCGGACTTGGCCGGCGTGGCAACGTTCTCGACGGGTCGTAGTGCAACCTCGGTTGCAACTCCCTTTCACGCAACTGCGCTTCCGCGAACTCTCACTTTGGAACAGAACTATCCCAATCCGTTTTCCATTCGCCACGCTTCGCTCACAAACGCGAGCACGATCATCCACTACGAAATTCCTGCCGCGATGAGCCATGCGCTCGTCGAGCTTTCAATTTTCAATTTGCAAGGCCAGCTCGTGCAGACTTTGGTGCACGAATCCCAAGCCCCGGGAAAGTATTCCGCCACGTGGAATGGCTTCGACGCGAATGACCAGCAAGTGCCCTCAGGTATTTATTTCTATCGTTTGAAAGCCGGAAAGATGAGCGCCAGCAAACGGCTCGTCATTTTGGAATGAAGCATCAAATCTCAATCTCCCTCCGCAACCTTTCCTCAACATACCTTGTTCAAACCAACGGTGAATTACGTGAAATTTAACCGTTCAGCCATGAGAAGCCAGGGCCAAGCCTGGCTGAACGACGAGGGGTTCTGAAACATTCAAACCTGCTGCTCGTATTGGGAGCCGCTTTCAGTAGGCCGACTAAGCTTTTTTTCGTGCATGCAAAGGAAGGAAGGGAGAAGATGAAAAAGAAGATCATCATTGCGGTAGTAGCGCTCATCGTGTTCGCTGCCGCGGGCTTTTTCTTTTTGGGCAATTCAAAGAACGAAGCGGAAAACGCTCTGCCCAAAGTGAAAGCCACCCGAGCGAATCTCGTTGACAAAGCGCTCGCGGTGGGCACCATCGAGCCGGAGAATGAAATCTCCGTGAAATCCAAAGTCACGGGCGTGGTGCAGAAAATTTTTGCGGGCGTGGGCGCGTACGTCAAAATCGGCGACCCGCTTTTGGAAGTGCGGCCCGATCCCACGCCGCTTGAGCTGGCCGAGGCGAAACGCAATCTCGAACTGGCGCAAGTCGAACTAGACAATCTCACCAAAGAAACTGCGCGACAGCAATCTCTTCTTGAAAACAAGCTGATTTCGACGCAAGAATTTGAAGCCTCTCAGCGCCGTTTTCAAGAATCTGAATTGAAGCTCAAAATTGCGCGCGAGAAATTGGCATTGATCGAATCCGGCAAAATTAAAATCGGCAAAACGGAAATCGAAACCGTGATCAAAGCGCCGATCGAAGGTTATGTCTTGAGCAAAACCGTGGAAGTCGGCGATCCGGTCACGCCGCTCACCTCGTTTCAAGAGGGCACGGTGCTCATGCGCATGGCGAGCATGGAGCGTCTCCTCTTCAAAGGCACAGTGGATGAAATCGACGTGGGCCGCTTGCGCGAAGGCATGGAAGTCGAAATCAAAATCGGCGCGCTGCCCAACGACAAAATCAAAGGCACGCTGCGTTTGATTTCTCTGAAAGCCGAGAAGAAAGAAAATGCCACAGTGTTCCCCATCGAGATCACGATCGATGCCGCCAACGGCTCGACTCTGCGCGCCGGCTATTCCGCGAATGCGAACATCATCATTCAGAAAAAAGACAGCGTGCTCACCGTGCCTGAGCGCGTGGTTACGTTCCGCAACGACTCCGCTTTTGTAAAGATCGAAGGTGCGGATAAAAAAGAGCAAGAGCAACTCATCGTAACCGGCTTGAGCGACGCGATCAACGTCGAAGTGATTTCCGGTTTGGCGGAAGGTGCGGAAGTGTTTGAGAAACCCGTGAAGAAAATCCAATGAGCCATTTTTTCTCAACGATCGCAGAGTTTTGGAGCGACTTGCGCGCTCAAAAGCTGCGCACGTTTCTCACCGTGTTCGGCATCATTTGGGGCACGGTCGCCATCATCGTGCTGCTCGCGTTCGGCATGGGTTTTAAAAAGCAGCTTGCGATCAACATGCACGGCCTCGGCGAGAGCATCGCGATCATGTTTCCCGGTAGCACGACAAAGGCGTACGCCGGATTCGGTATCGGTCGCAGCATTTCTTTTTTGGAAGATGACGCGCGTTTGCTCGCTTCGCAAGTTCCGGAGATTCGCGCGATCAGTCCGGAGTTCAGTCGTCGTGGCGTGCCCGTGCGCGTGGGCGAGAACATTACCAATCCGCTTGTGACCGGCATTTATCCGATCTATGGCGACCTGCGCAACATCATTCCCGAACCGGGCGGCCGCTTCATCAACGACCCGGACATGCAGCATCGCCGCCGCGTGACCGTGATCGGCAACAAAGTGAAAGAGCTGCTCTTCGGCGAAGGCGACGCGATCGGCAAAATTATCTACGTCGGCCAGACGCCTTTCACGGTGGTCGGCGTGATGCAGAAGAAAACGCAAAACTCTTCGTACAACACGCGCGATCAAGATCGCATTTTCATTCCTGCCTCGACGTTCTCTTCCGTGTTCGGCGTGATCAAGTTGAGCAACATGATTTACGTGCCGCACGTGCCCACCCAATCCGAGGAAGTCGAGAAGCGCGTGCGCGAGGTTCTCGCGCAGCGGTACAAATTTGACCCCACCGACAACGACGCGGTTTGGATTTGGGATACCGCGGAAGCGGACAAATTCATGTTCTACTTTTTTCTTGCCTTCAACATCTTCATGGGATTGATCGGCAGTTTCACGCTCGCGGTGGGCGGCATCGGCGTGGCAAACATCATGTATGTGGTGGTGCAAGAGCGCGTAAAAGAGATCGGCATCAAACGCTCCGTAGGCGCGAAGAAATCGCACATCATGTTTCAATTTTTCATGGAAACGTTTTTCATCATCGCGCTCGGCGCGACCATCGGTTTCGCAATTGCATTCGGTATCATTCAAGGTCTGCAATTTATCCCAATCAAAGAGTTCGTTGGCACGCCCGAGCTTTCGCCGCTCGTCGCGGGCGTCACCATGCTCGTGCTCGCACTCATTGGCCTCGCGGCGGGCCTCATGCCCGCGCGCAGGGCGGCGAATCTCAACGTCGTCGAATGTTTGAAGACGTAGAATTGGAGTGATAGATTAGTGGATTGATGGAGTGTCGGGCGCGGCATTGTTCATTTGAATGAGCGGCCTCTCTTGGAATGTCATTCTGCCCCGAAAACGGGGCCTCGCACTTGGCATGGCTGGAAAAATTGCTTGTTGGATACTCTGATTTGGTTTATACTATCGACAAGCAAACTTATTTCAATCAAAAATTCTGTGAGCCTCACCATGAACTACAAAGACATCATCACGATTGAGCCTGGCAAACGCGGCGGCAAGCCCTGCATTCGAGGCATGAGAATTACGGTTTATGACGTGCTGGAATATTTGGCCTCGGGAATGAGCTACGATGAAATCCTTGCGGACTTCCCTTATCTCACACGAGAGGATATACTAGCTTGCTTGAGCTATGCCGCCCAGCGCGAGCATAGCATGCTCGTGAGTCACGCATGAAACTGCTCTTCGATCAACATCTTTCGCCTCGCCTGGTCGAGCGGTTGGCCGATCTTTATCCCAATTCCATACACATCGAAACAATCGGCTTGGGCAAAGCCGATGACAAAAAGATTTGGGATCATGCTTGGCAAGGTCAATATCTGATCGTAACCAAAGACGCTGACTTCAGCGATTTGGGAACCATCTTGGGTTTTCCCCCTCAGATCATTTGGATTCGAAGGGGAAATTGCTCAACCAAAACCATCGAGAATATCCTTCGCCAATATTTTGACTTGATCAAAGCCTTTGTTCAAGATCAAAACATCGGCGTACTCACATTGTTCTAAACTCTCCTCTGGCTCGTCCATGTGGCTCGAACTCCTCAAAGAATTTTTTCAAGACCTGAAAGTGCAGCGCACACGCGCGATTTTGACCATCGTGGCGATTGCGTGGGGCACGGTTTCCGTCGTGCTTCTGCTCGCTTTTGGTGAAGGCTTGAGCACGCAGATGCAAAACGGCTTGCTCAACGCGGGCAATCGTATCATGATCGTCTATGGCGGGGAAACTTCGAAAGTCTTCGAAGGGCTGCCCAAAGGCCGGCGCGTTCGCTTGAATGAAGAAGACGTGGATTTGCTCCGACGAGCGCTGCCGCAAATCGACATGATCAGCCCGCAATATCGCGAGTCGGTTGCGCTCATGTATAAAAAGGTCACCACGAACACAGAGTGCGAAGGCGTGAATCCCGATTTC
>JABWAN010000320.1 GCA_013361015.1 Candidatus Zhuqueibacterota bacterium
ATTTTTCTCTCGCTCCGAATGAGAATGCGACTGCGGTCTTTCGCATGGTGTTGCGTACGAGCAACGCGCTGTGCTCTGCGCTCAATCTCACCAATCACGCGCGCATTTATTCTTCCGACAGTTTGGAATGCCGTTGGGATAACAACGAAACCCTCTCGACCGTGGCTTTGCCGGCACAACAGAACTTGTTGCGTCTCAACGTGCAAGTGCCGAATACGATCACACCGAACGGCATTGTCGACGTGATTTTGAATTACTCCAATCTCAGTGATCTCGCTTTAACGCACGTCATCGTGCGCAACGTGTTGCCCTATCCTTTGCGAGTGCGGGCGATCAATGACGGCGGCACGCTGCTCGCTCCGAATCAAATTCAATGGCAGCTCGGCGCTTTGCCGCCGCACGCCTCGGGTTCAGTTTCACTGCAAGCGCAAGTGCTCGATTCTGCTTTTTGTGCGCCCATGGCTATTGCAAACCTCGCCTGGTTGAGCTCCGAGCCGCGCGACTGCGATACGCGCGATGACACAAGTCGTGCTGCGACCACAATCTTAGCCTCACCGCTCGAAGAGCAAGCGCGAGTGCTCGTGCAGGACATTGCCTTGCGCGATGCGAACGGCGACGGTTGCATCGAGCCGGGCGAGCGCATCGTCGCACAAATTCGCATCGTGAATCGGAACAATCGCAATCTCGCCGCGCGGCAGATACAGTTTATTGCTCCGCGTGCGATACTCTCCAAAGACTGGCCGCTGACACTGCTGGATCTCACGCCGCCAGTGCTAGCGCCGCATGATACCGGCGTCGCAACTTTTGAATTTGTCATCAATGAAAATGATTTTGCCGCGGACACGCTGAAATTCGCCGGTAGCATTACCGCGGAAAATTTTTGTGCGCAGGATTACGAAGTGTTCGCTGCCGATCTGCGCTTCTGCCCGCAGCCGCAAGTTGCGCTCCTTCGTGTCGACATTAGCGACGACAACGGCAACCGCGATGGCCTGGCCTCGGAAGGTGAGGCTTTGAATTTGATCGTGGTCTATCAGAACCTCGGGCCGATCGTTGCCGACAGCGTGGCGGTGACCATCACGATTTCATTGCCCGGCTTTAGCTTTTTGCAATCCAATCAACCCGCGATAATTGGCTTGCCCGTGCATTTACGCAACCGGCTTGCAGTAGGGCAGCGCGATAGCGTTTTCATACAGGTGCGCTACGATAGTTTCGCACCCTCTGAGCAAGTTATTGTGCTCTCGTCATTTCTGCAAATCTCCGCAATCGCCGGTCCGCAGCCAACGATCAGCGATCAAATTGCGATTCAACACGACTGTTACGCACGTCCGAATCCATTCATACCAACGCGTCACCCCAAGGGCGTTCGCTTCGCACCCAACGAGGGCGAGAAGGTCCAGTTGTTCGATATGCAGGGCAATCTCGTGCGTACGCTGCGCAGCTCACAAACTTGGGATGGCCACGATGAGAACGGCCGGCTGTGCGATCCGGGTCTGTACGTTTGGAAGATTGAAAACGCGTGCGCAGGCACGATCGTGGTGGTGAGGTGAAGGATGATATTGAAAAGAGTTTTTGCGCACAATAACAACCCTCGCAAGGCGGGAATGGTGTGGAGGTTTGTTTCGCTCTTATGCGCGCGCGCTGCAACTGTTTGCGCACCAACTTTCTTTGTGCTCATGTCGAGCTTGAGCATGGGCAATGCTTTCGCGCAAACACGTTGGCACGAAGGCAGCAGGCCGAGCGCGATGGGCGGCGCATTTCTCGCGGTTTCGAATGATGTGAACGGACTGGCGTTTAACCCCGCTGGGCTGGTGTATGCGCCGCAGCAATGGCTGGCGGAGTTCAGCCTGCAAAATCCCTTCGGCGCAGGGTTGCCGTTTCGCGATCGGCTGCGCAATGAAGGCGTGCTCACCGCCTCGAGTTTTGGCGTGGTGTATAATCATTTGCACCATCCGAATCAAACGCAGCCCATGCTCGTGTTTCGTGGAGACGATTTGCCGCCGGGCCTGCCTGCACAAGCCCCAACTTCGAATCGTTATTCGGTGGGCGTAGCCGGAAGTTTTTTTAACTCCGGTTTGATGAATCAATTCTTCCTCGGCGCGAGTTTGAGTAAAGGCTTTTTTGAAAAGAGTGAAGCTAGTCCCGCCACCAATCACTTGTCGCACACGCTGGCCGTGAGCGTGACCGCAAAGCTCTCGGGGATGCAATATGATTCGCACATCGCGCAAAATGCCGAAGTCAATTCCGAAGAAGAGCGCATGGCCATTCAGGAGTTTTTTGCGCAACACGGCCATAACCGTTTCGGGTTCGGGATCGATCTCGGGGTGATGGCCGAGTTGCATCCGCGTGTGCACGCCGCTTTGAGTTGGACGAACGCTCTGAGGCCGGAAACGGCGCTGCAAGGCTCGGCCAGTGCGCCGCGCACTTTGCGGAGCGGCCTCGCACTGTTGCTGCATGAGCGCAGACGTTTGTTGCTCGCTTTGGATTATGAGCAGAGTCACGTGCTGCCCAAACGGCGTATTTATGTGGGCGCGGAAAGTGGTCTGCCGAAGCTCGATCCCAACGTGCTGCGCATGCGCCTGGGAGTGAATCGCAACTGGCTGGCCGCGGGTTTCATGCTCGCCAAACCGTCGTTTGCCGAATTGCACTATGCTTTTATGCTGCCCATGATTTTTTCTGAGGATCGCCCGGAAGGTTTTTTTCAGCATCGTTTTTCCATTGCGTTTGCAAAATTGCAGTGATTGGAACGTATCAATCAGCTAGTCGCTGTAAGATGATCTCATCTTTGAACCCCTGAGGAAAGAGCATGAAGCTGCACCAGCCTTGGTTTTTGTTTCTCGCGCTCAGCACCGCAACGGCGTTTCAGCCGTGCTTTTCCTTTTCGGAGCAAGCGAAGGCGCAAGCGATTAAACGCCTGAGTTTGACGGAAGCGTTGCCGTGCAGTCTGAACGTGTGGAACAAGGAAATTCGCCAAGGGGAAGAGGACATCAAGCTCACGGATTTTCATTTGATCGTGCGCGCGAGTTATTTGGGGCAAACTCCAAAGCGTGACCGGCACAGTGTTCAAGCCGGCCGTTTTCTGCTGAAACGCCTCGACTTAAAATATTTCAAAGAGTGGGATGGCAAGCAAAGCCTAACCGAGGCACAAAACGCCTCGGAAGGAATCGATTGGGACAGATTGAAGATCTGGACTGATACACCGCTCAAGCAAGAGTTGCCGATTTTGCAGTTGGCCCCAGGCGACTCGCTTGCGCAGGTAACGCTGCACTCCACGCTGGCCATGGGACGCAACGACCTCATGCGCATTGGCGTGTTCGAGTTTCAACCGCAACAAGCCGGCTTTTATGAATTGCACTATCGGTTGCAGCACAAACGCCGGACGACATTCGAAGCACGGCAAGTCGTGGAGTTCTACTGCCCGCCGGAGCGCCCGCAACTTGCGGTGCTCAAAGCCGGAGTTTTGCACCAAGTGCGCGTGCCATACATTCACATGCCTTTAGTCGCGAGCACGTTTTTCGAACCCGGCTCGGATATATGGAATGGTAACCGCACGGATCGCATTTATCGCTCGGTATTTTGGGGCCTCGCCGCGAAACGCATCGCATGTCATCCCATCGATGCAAAGCTGCTGTTGTTGGATGATCCCACCTCGGATTTAGGCGCACCCGCCCGTCTCGAGCTTGCCAATCGCCGTGCGCACGCGCTCCTGCGTCTCGTGCAAGAAAAGTCGGAACAGTTCCAAAGCCGCGGACCGTGCGAGACGCACGCGAATGGTCATAGCGGGGAGACCAATGGGCATGCCCGTGCGTATGCTTGTACGACCGGAATAACGATACAACCGGCAGGGCTTGCGCAAAGCCAGGTTTTCATCAAGTCGAGCGGCTCGGAGATTTCGCCGCAATGGTTTGCAGAAGAAAATCGCGTAGTGCCGTTGATCGCCTCGTTGCCGGCGCAACGCCTCATCTTCCAGCCGTTGCTGCTCAAGCCGATGGAAGATTCCGATTTCATCGAGCTGCGTTGCGAAAATGTGTTGTCTGCCGGGTTGCTCAATTGCGTGCGCGCGGCTTTCATCGAAGTCACCAACAGCTTTGGCGAGAAGCAACGGCATGAAGTGCGTCCGGAGGATTTGCTGGCGGCTGCGCGGAATGAGCGCCCCTTGCGATTAGACGCCGCCGCACTGCAGGAATTTTTGAGGCAGGGAGAATTCACTGCGCAGCTTTGGCTGCACACCAGTTTCTCCGAAGCTGCGATTGCGAGCAATGCCGTCGGCTTCAAGATCGAGCGGCGCAGCATTGTGCGCGACGAAGTCTTTGCACTCTCGCCTTATGATCGCGTGGATTTGATTTATGACTTGGATCACGAACGCATTGCCAAATTGAGCCGGGAGATTTTGCAAACCGTCCGCGATAGCTTGTCCGTGCAGCAATCCGAAATTTTTGTGTTGATCTCCGGGCATAGCGATAGCTTGGGAGAGCATCGCGCGCAAGGCTTGGGCCGCGATTATAACATCAGCCTTTCGTTCAGCCGCGCGGCCTATTTGAAAAGAGTTTTGTTGGATTCCATCAATGTGCATGCCGTTCGGATGGAAATGCCCGGCCGCCTCACCACGACTTATTTGAACATTCCGCAACCGCTGCGCGAAAGCGTGAGTAAGCACGTCAACAACCCTGCGATTCTCGAAGTTTTTCAACGCGCCAATTGCAGGGAGCTTGGGCAGGGCTGCCAGGAGCAATTGCTGCAATCTTATCTTGATCTTCTGCTTCAGGAAAAAGTGCGCCATTTCAAAGCGGGTGAGTTGCCGCAGGATATGAAGCAGGAGGGGGTTCCTTCCGCGGGCGAGGTGTTTGCGAACCTGCAAGCGATCAAAGCGCTCATCCCTATGGAGGTTTCGTCCTTGGAATTCACCATTGCTGGCCAGCGCCGGTTTGTGCATCTCATTGGCTCAGGCATGGGTGCGGCGGTGCCGTTTTATCGCGCGCTGGAGCTTTCGGGAGAATTGCAGGAAGTTTTCTGCCGCATGGGTTTTAGCCGCGAAGAAATGCCAAAATCTTTTTTTGGAAAAGACGCATTTCCCGCCGGCCGTTTAATGAACCGCCGCGTGGAGTTGAACATGATTTGGTAGCAGAAGGGGAGAAGGCTCCAATCAATTTGACAGACGATTCGACACTGGTTTCGGGTAGAATTGTACCGCGCCATGCGTATTGCGCGCCTTATTTGCCTCCCAGTTCGGCCAAATGATTCGGCTCCATGAGCCAACGCAACGTGCAGCGTCCGGCATGCAGCGGCTTGTTCCCTTCAAGCAAAGCTACGCCGCCTTTTTTGAAATAGGCGAGAACGCTGTTCGAGCCGGTAAGCAAGAAAGTGAGCAACGCACTCGCGTGTGGCTCGTGGCCCACGAGTGCGAGCGCGGCTTCGTCTTCGTGCTCATTGAGAAAAGGCAGGAGGTGTTCAGGCGCGGCTTCCGGAACCAGCAAATCCGTTTGGGAGATCGCTTTGAGCTTGAAGCGTTTTTGGATGATTTCCGCGGTTTGCCGTGCGCGCACCAAGGGGCTGGCGTAGAGATGAGTAAACTCCGCTCCGATTTGTGACAGCCCGCTTGCGATGCGTGCCATCTTCTTGCGGCCTTTGGCGGTCAAAGGACGTTCTTCATCCGGTTGCTCCCAGTTTTCCCGCAGTTCTGCAATGGCGTGTCGGATGATATAAATTTGCATGGGCTTTCCTTTCGCAATTTTTGTTTTGTGTCACAGAGTATTGGTTGTGCTGGTTCTCCGCGCGGAATGGCGAAGGGAGTAACCAGTGCGGCAGATGCGACGCGACGTGTCCGGTAAGTACGCGCAACAGAAATGCTTTTGAGCGGTTAAGTATTTCAGGCTGGCGGCAATATAGAAAGTAATCAGTGCGATGTCAAATGTTCTGCCATAGGTGATGGAAAAGGGCTTGTCCGCGTTGGAATTTTTTACTTATATTGTGCGCGTGGAAAATGCCAAAAGCTTCTCTGTTGACGAGGCCGTACTTTTGTGATAGGACGAGAGCCGTTCATGAGTAGGTTATTAGGACTATGTTTGATTGTCGCATGCTGCTATGCGTGTACCAAAAAAAACGCTTCACATACCACCATCGCGCAGCAGCCTTCTGAGAAAATCGAGCCCCCTCCGGCGGAGCCGGAAGTTTCGCCGCGCGTGCCGGCCGGCCCAGTCGCCGGATCGGTGTTTGACGTGATCTCGCCGAACAGCCCCATGCCGCAAGATGTGCTGCAGGCCATGGCCCAATATGAAATCAAAAGCCTCGATCGCCATGAGTTGTGGCGCACACAGCCGTTGGACGTCGACAATGACGGCTCGAAAGAGCTATTGCTCTCGAATGTGTTTGAGTGGTGCGGCAGCGGCGGCTGCGGTGTGTGGCTTTGGCAGCGCACGCGGACGGGCTTGCGCAATTTGCTGCCCACGGAGAAAATTCTTGCCGAGGCCGTCGTCGTGGAAGATTCACTCACGAACGGCTATCACAATATCCGCATCTATTCGCGCAAATTTAGCAAGCAACAAGAGAGCATTTTGGTGAGTGATTTGTACCTCTGGCGTGGTTCGAAATACGCGCTCGCTTCGAGCCGTCAGCTTGGGAAGTATTTGCAATCCAATTTACCGCAAAATGTGT